>NZ_JAUBTR010000012.1:0-128399 GCF_036705045.1 Microcoleus sp. BR0-C5 | reverse complement strand
ATAGCTTTTGCTGAGCAAGTTAAGCTATGTTCTGTTGATGTGAAAGACTTTTTGGGCATCAGCGTCAATCCCAAGGCCTTGCCAATGGAGGTGGTGCAGTATATTTTGAGGGGTAAGCTGGGCTTTACTTTGCGGCGGGTTCGCCAAGAAAGGTCGGAGGAACGAGATGCTTTAGGTAGGCCCAAGCGTATTAGGGTTTACCAGTTTGGGTTTCCCCAGGATGGCAGGGAGGCGATTTTTGAGGCTTGGCAGCAGCGGGATAAAGAGGCAGTGTCGGCGGAAGGTGCTACTCAGTTTTTAGGAGGGGTATCTAGTGGCACAGGGTCGGATAATAATATAGGGATGTCAGGGGGTGTGCCTCCCCTTGGTTTATCTCAACAGATTAATGAGATGGGAACTGCTGGCACAGGGTCGGATAATAATATAGGGATGTCAGAGGGTGTGCCACCTCTGGGTGAGGAATTGCCTCACGCCACTCAAGTGTTCGGAGTGGAAGCTGAACCCGCAGAGACATTAACAACAGAAGGGATGGGAGTTGCAGCTTCTTATGAGGCGATAGAACCCGAAAATCACGTCATTCCCACTTATGAGACAAAAGTACCCCAAATGGCACCGTCTGAGCTTAAAGTGGGCTCGGTGGTGAGGTTCTGCGGTGAAGTTCAGAAATATGTCGTTAGAGCTGTTGCAGGGGCTCAGGTAATGGTGAAATCCCTGTTTTCGGGGCAATTCGTCAACACTTACGCGCACCGCTTAGAGCTTGCAGAAGAGGGGACAGGATGAGTTATTTATGGCGATCGCGATTGATGCTCAGTTCAGCCTTGTATTTGTGAACTGCGAGTGCAGCGAAAGAAATAGGCTGAACAATTTATGTCCGATGAATTCCCCATCATTATGACATCAGGAACATTAACATCACACAAGAGCGAAAGCATGATGAAGTACCCTGATGCTTTACGAACGCTTGCGGGCTTGTTTTACCACAAACCCGTCTGGGATATCCTTTGACTTGATGAATTCCACTACACCCAGTTGAGGCAACTTGATTGAGATGCCTTGTACGCAATTGGGCAACATTTGTGGAAACACGAAAGAACGCATTCTTGCCCGGTTCTTAAACCGAGGAAAGCCCATTCGCAATACGATTGCATATCCACAAACGTGGTTTCCAGTCTTCTCAAAACTTGCTGCAATACCTGAGCATTTACTGTCTTGAGTTCTGGAAAATGCTCTTTCGCTTCGGTTAAAGACTTACATTGTTTAGCTAGCGTAATATACGAATTTCTAAGCATTGCAGGCATTATTAGTGCCATTTTATGGTTCCATCTAGCGTGCCAAGTTAGGGGTGAAATGACAGTAATGTCCGATTAATTTTTGATTAACTTTTATCTCCGCGCCTACCGTCGCGGAGTGGAAGACAGCTGAACTAACAATTCCCGCACCCGGCCTACAAACAAAGCGAGCTACTGAAACCACTTTCCGCAGAGAGTGCTAATTGTGGCGACTGAACGCTCACTCGCCACTGTCCCCTCGCATTGGCGCCCGTCACGCGCGAGGCGATCGCGAAGAAAGAAAACACAACTTTTCGCTTTCCTGAAACCGCTTAGATCCTCGTACAGCAGGTCGGAGCCTTTGAATTAATTATCAGAGGAGGTGTATTTCTCCTCAGTTAATCATCCAAAAGGCTGAAGTTAATTATCCGTTTTTTCAGCCCGTGTAGCCATGCTGCACCATGTTGTCAACTGTTGCAATCTAAAAAAGGTTAGCAATGCTTACCGCGAAAAATTTGATTGGGAGTTTTCTGTTAATATGACTATCCAAACTATCAACGATGTACTATTTCCTCCTTTCCTTTTTACCACTCTCTTTTGCTTAGCCTCAGTATTCCTGCACAAACCTGAAGCAGCCCAAGAAGAACTCACAGACAATCGAACCCAAGTAAATGTGTCAACAGTCGCAACACCATCCGATGGTATTGGCAGTGCAGTAAATGGAGCAACAATTGAAATTGAGAAACCAGCCAGCTCCCATCACACTCGCCATCAGACCACAGGCAAAAAAACACCAAACAAACCTGCAAAACCTATTGATTTTGCCGCACATTCAGGTGCAAGCACAACCTCAGTTCCTGCCGTTAATACTTCACTAATTTCACTTAGGCAAGCTCGCAAAATTGCTAGCGCCATCAAAGCTGCTGCGCCAGAACTGGGGTTCAAGCAAAAAGTTAACGGCTCTGATTCCTCTATTGAATGGTTGCAGGCTCAAATCAAAAATCGGCTGGAAAATTCTCCCCTAATTGTGATGCCTATCATCCTCAAGCTTGCTCCCAAAGCGGTGATTGCAAATACTCTAGCATCTGCTACTTCCGAACTAGGTGAAAGTGCGCGTTCAGTGTCCTAGCAGCGAACGAAAAGTTTCTCAACCAACCAGCGTACTCGTTTACCCTCCGAAACTTATAACAATGCCCAAGCCTTACGAAGGCTTGGGCAGTTCTTTTGACCTGAATAAGCGATTTTCCAATAAAATCATAATTTTATATTAAAGGGAAACAAAACTAGCAAAACAACTTGCAAAGTGAATAAAAAAATAGTATAATCAAATTATTACAAGCGCCAATTCTATTTGAGCGTACTGTTATGGCGGCAATTAAACCTGTTACCTTCCGAGACCTCATAGACGCGATCGCCACCTTGCCAATTATCAATTTGCCTGAGAATTTAAGTCAGTTGAGTAGCAATAAAAGCCAATTTAACTGCAATAAAGGGCGCGGGCTCCGGCATCCTCGGCGCAGCGCCCCGCAAGTGGCCCATCAAGCGATAAAAGCTTTTCGGCAGACTTGACGAAAGCGCACTTTCGTCCAATAATAAGGGATCTTCCATTTTGGAGGGCTGCGCCGTGAAGGTTCAAGGCAACGGGCGTGCTAAGATTTTGACGCCCGCCGAAATATCTAGGCTGTTCGACCGGGGTTTTGTTACAGCAAGGGATAGGCTTTTGTTTGCTGTGACTTTTTATTGTGCCTGTCGTATTTCAGAGGCGTTAGCTTTAACAACTCAGGACATTGTTGGCGGTGTGGTGACGCTGCGGAAAGCGACAACTAAGGGCAAGTCAGCAACGCGAACGCTGCCGCTACATCCCATGTTGGCTAAGTTTTTATTGGCTTA
Organism: Microcoleus sp. BR0-C5; assembly: GCF_036705045.1. Classification (NCBI taxonomy): domain Bacteria; kingdom Bacillati; phylum Cyanobacteriota; class Cyanophyceae; order Oscillatoriales; family Microcoleaceae; genus Microcoleus; species Microcoleus sp. BR0-C5. The sequence continues at coordinate 125,241 of NZ_JAUBTR010000012.1, read as the reverse complement.
CAATCCAGATGCGGGTTTTTTGTTTCCTGGGCGAGAGGGTACGAAGCCTTTGACACGCTCTCAGGCCGACTTGATTTTTAAAGAAGCTTGCAAACGGGTAAGAATTAAGGGAGCTTCCACACATTCGATGAGGCGGACAGCACTCACAAATTTGAGCAATGCTGGGGTGCCACTGCGGGTAATTATGGAGATATCAGGTCACAAAAATTTGTCGAGCCTCCAGCGCTATTTAGAAGTGCAGCCGGAACAGCTTGTCAAGGCGCTCGGGATTCTGAAGTGAAGCTATCGCGACTTTGGTTCGCCAGATTGTTTCAACAGTTGAAGGGCTCTCCCGTAAGTCTTCTTTGAATTGAGGCGATATTTGGACGCAAGGCTCGCGATGGCTACCCATTTCTTGCCGGATGTATTTTAGCTAAAACAAAGGCAACTGCTATCCGCGACAATCCTGACTGGTTTGAGCCGCCTGCTCAAGAGTGAGGTGTGAATAAGCTTTCCTGACTCTTGAGTTGTAATTGACGTACAAATTTGTCAGTACAAGACAGGTTTGGCCTTGTCAAAGAGCGGCTATCGCCGCTATTGGGAGTGACCTGTTCATTTAAGTTTCATCCATTTTTAACAATAGCGAACGCATTCACCTAGGAAAGCCTTCATCACGGGCGATCGCCCTCAAAAAAGCCAGTTAGCTGTTAAGAATTATGATTGACTTCTATTTCAGTTAACTGGCTCCCTTTCAATTAACCACACAAAATTCAAAGAGGGAGGCTATCTCGCCTTGAACGGAAACAACTTGAATTTACTGCCAGTACCACTACCGCCCATGCTGCCAGAAATGGTGGGTATCGTTGGTGATTCCCGATACTTCGCCATGTTTTATATGGGCAGCAAAGCTACTTGGACTGATGGTAGAGGGTTAGGGACCTTCAGTTATTATGCCGTGTACGAGCCACTTACTGAACATCCCGCTCTCGCCCTCGATCTGGAACCATACCACCTCGGTTCCGATGATGAATTTCCCACCCATGCAATTGTGTGCGATCGCTTGGAAGGAAAGATGTACGTCGGAAATTACCCAGAAGTAGAGAAATTTCTCAACATCCAGCACCCGCCGCTGCCCACTCTGTCACCAGAAGAAGTTGAACAGCAACGGCAAAGGATTGAGGAAGAACTGGCAAACTTTGACATTTCTACGTTCCAGAAGTTGGGGATGTTTGAGTTGTTGGCAGGGCACAATCAACAACAAAAGCAGGAGCTAGTGGAATTGGGGCATTGGCTTGACCAACAACTAACTGAAGATTCGATCCGGCGATACGTCGAAGCTGCTAATAAAGGTAATTGGACAGCGATTTCTGTACTGCAAAGATTTTTGCAACGCATCCATTAAATTTGGGTACAGCAGAATCATTACCCTTAAGCGAACGCAATCTTTCCTTGTAACTATGAGAGGAATTGGTATTAGTGCCAATTCCTAGCAACACTAATTAATGACCAAAAACTCTGCCTATTTCTGTAACAAAAATAAAACACAAAATCAAGTAGTAGCCATTGGAGAAAGAGCGCTTGTACAATGCGTTAAAAGCTGGTGTCCTCCCAGTTGGGAATCAAGATTTCCAGGGAAAATCATCCCTTTCTGGATTCCTATACTTCCTGAGCGACCGCACTCTGATGCAGAAATTCTCAAGTTTGAACCGCTCCACTATCACTTTGACTTTCGCTTTTGGCATGACCGACTTATCAACTTATTCTTCACTGATGGGGAAACTGCTGAAGATTGGCAAGCACGAGTTCAATTAGCTTGTGAAGTTATCGAAATAAAACAAGTGGTGCGCTTGTGCTACCGCAATATACCAATCCTTTCAGCCGACTACAACTTCTTGCCACGCTTGGAGGAAGCTTACTCGAACTGCTCCTTGCTGCCTGGTAATATTTGCCCCCACAAAGGTTATAAACTTTTGCCAAATACCAAGCACCCTAATTTAGGAACCTGCCCGGGTCACGGCTTAGCATTTAACTTCAAAACAGGGCAATTATGCCGGAGAAAGGAATTTACACAGCTTCATTTCAGTTGATTGATTTAGGGGAATATCGCGCTGCAATTTCTTTATCAAGAAATTTGCCGGAAAACCTGTCAAAAAAAGTCAGGTGCAATCGATTCACAGCTATGAACTTATGTCAATCTTAAAAGGAAGTCGAGATTTGATTTCGGCGCTGTTGCTAAGAGATTTGAAGGGGATGCCACCTTCAATCGAATTGCCTGCTAATTTTGCCAAAATTCACACGCCGCGCTTTGAGTGCGGCGACATGGTGCGCTGGACGGGTGTTGGCGAAGAAGCTGATTGGGGGATAGTTATTGGCAAATTTTACAACTGCGAACCGCGTCGGTACTGTTGGATGTGGTGCTACATAATTTGGCTGGCTGCTAATTCCAAGAGCGCAGCTTGGTGTCAGTTTGATACGGCGCGGGAGGAAGATTTGGAGGGGTTTGAGGATGAAAAAGCCACGAAGTTTGACAAGTAGAGAGCGCAATTTGATTGCCGTTTACAGTCAATGCCAATTGGGAATGACGCCGAAGCAGTTTTATGGCAAGTGGGCGGTGAGTTACGAGGAAATCGCTTTTATTTGTTCCCGTTCTAATTCTACAGTGCGGGGTTGGTTTAAAAAGGGAAAAAATCGAAGATTTCCTACTCCTGTCGATTTGCGTCATCTGGCAGTAATGGACTTTCTGCTGGAACATTTTGAGGAAATTCCAGAGGCACTGGCAACCTTGCTATGTCGGCTTTCTGAAGATAATAGCGTGCATTAGTAGTGGCGCGTCTGCTTGAAATTAGTGCATTGAACAATTGCCCGTGTTTTCTCAAATTGATAAACTTCAAAGCGTTTCACGGAGGTCCAGCACCCGTTATGGATCAAAGAAACTCTTTCTCCCCCTCTCCCCTTCTCCCTTCTCCCCTGCGAGTTTCTGAGGAGATTTCTAATGCCTCATTTCCAAATAGAAGCGCCACTATTGTTTTTGATTTTATATACATCAAGCCTTTTCAGCATCAAAAAATAATTTTAGCTTGTTCCAGCACAAATATAGTCAATTGTCAATATCACCGTGACCTGTCTTTGACAATATTGTTTCAATTAAGGTAATGGCAGGTAATCAAACACAAACACAATTTGTTACTGTTATCAGGAGGTTAAAATGACCTATTTTGAGAAGTTGCACCCGTGGTGCTTAATTCGCTTACTTCCTAATTGCCAGCGTATTGTTGTGGCGCGATTTCGCAAGAGAAACGATGCAGATGAGCATCTGCGGGTTTTGCAACGGTTGGTTAAACATCGCACATTTGTGATTATTTTTGATAGTCAAGAACAGCCAGCTTTGCCTCAAGATTGATGGGCAAAACTTATTTTGAAGTCGAATTAGTCAAAGTACCTGCATTAGATTAATAACTCCGCTTCTCCACAATTTCTCCTAGTTATCAATCCAACTGATAACTGGGAGAGTTTTTGATGGGTGCATAAGTCCTAACTATGGAAAATTTGAGTAGCAGTCAAATCAACAGAACAAATTATACAAGACTTACGCCCTAAGTGTTTAAATACACTATTGGTAGCGGTAAAGTGCTTATGGCTCACCCTACATATAGAGGTTATGCGTAAGTCCTGTTAGAGTTATTATTATCGTGTCCATCAATTAATTATTGTGTAAATTTCAGCTAGCGCTGATTAGTGTTTGAAAGATAGCGGAAGAAACCAACCCTATGATTCAAACACTGGTAAAACCGAATTTTCAATTAACTTCTCAACAAAACAACGCCCTCCAACTCCTCGAACAATTTGTAGCAAGTTCTAAACGGGTATTCGGGCTATTTGGATATGCAGGTACGGGAAAATCAACCCTTGTCAACCTGGTAGCAGAACAATTAGTCAGCGCCGGAAAGAGAGTCGCTTTCACCGCTCCCACCAATAAAGCTGTAGGCGTATTGCGACGGATGGCTGCTGAAAAAGGACTGAGAGGAGTAGACTTTATGACCATCCACCAGCTATTGGGGTTAGCTCCAGTCAAACAGGGGCAAAATAAAATCCTCAAACAAGTTTCTCCTTCTTTCCTTCACCTGTACGACACTATTTTTCTCGATGAGTGCAGTATGGTTACAGCAGAACTGTGGAATATTATTCAAGAAAGAATTGCTAGCGCTTTACTCATCGGCAGCAATCGGCAGCTTATTGTTATGGGCGACCCCGCACAATTGCCTCCTGTTAATAATGGCTTCATAGAAGAGAAAAAATCTCAATCCTTCAGCGTGCCTGAAAAAGCCGTTTTAACAGAGGTCGTCAGGCAAGGTGCGGGCAGCCCCCTGCTAGAATTCGTAACAGCTTGCCGCACGGCTGTCAAGAGCAAAGAGGCGTTCAAACCCTTCTCCAAATTCAGCCTTGATAAAAAAAACGGAGCCTTCTTAGTCAGAGAAAAAACGCTGCTGAAATACGCCTTAAAAAAGTTCTCTTCTACTTTCCCTCAAGACCCTGATTGCTTTCGCATCCTCTGCTACACTAACGAGCGCGTCGCCTACTGGAATAGCAAAATCAGAGCCAAAATCTACGGAAAAAATGCTCCCAGATTTATTATTGGAGAGAGGTTGATTGCTAAAGCTCCCGTTATTGCTCCCGACGGCAAAACCGTCATCCTGCCCACATCAGCAGAAGTGGAAATTGCCGAATTTCAAGAGGATAGGTACTCTGGCTATAAAGCCTGGAATCTCCAGGTTAAAACCGATGCAGGCGACCAACGCCAAATTTACATCCTCCACGAAAGTGACGCTTGCCGATTCCAACAGGACAATGCTAGGTTGCTGCAAAATGCTAAAAGCAATCCGAGCTTATGGAAGGCATGGTACGACCATTGTGAAATCTTTGCAGATATGAGAAATTGTTGGGCAATTACTGTACACAATTCTCAAGGCTCTACTTTCACGGAGGTGGGAATTGATAGCAGTGATATCGGCAGGAAAGTCGCTAGTAAATTGCTGTATCTCGCTCAACTTTTTCCTAGTCAAAAAGCTCAATTTGTCAAAGAATACCGCGACAGTATTCGAGCGCACAATCAGCTTATGTACGTGAGTTGTAGTCGTGCGAAGCACCGGGTTTTTGTTACTAAGTGAACCCATTTTATATTTGGTGAATGGCACTTTTAGAGTTTAAGGGCGATGCCTGTGGCTGGCTACGCCTCGGCCATCGAGTCAGCGCAAGCGCGATCGCCCATCCCCGGCTGGGGGGTTGACTTGTACGGCGTTTTGGCGTATAATTAAAACAGGTATTTAGGTATTGACCTGTAAATTTATCGCTTTTAATTGCTTTTAATTGCCATATTATTTACCAAATAGTTGATAATTGTAGCACAAATTCGGGTAAAATAGATTCGCCGCTGAGAGTAGCGGGGTTATCTAAACATTCTACTTCTGAGTTAGGACGATAAATGTAAACTTTACGGTTTTTCCGGTCAATTAACCAACCGAGAGAAACACCGTTATCGATATATTCTTGCAGTTTGTCTTTCAAGGGTTGCAGGTTGTCGCTGGGAGAACGCAACTCGATGATAAAATCAGGACAAATAGGAGCGAATTTTTGCTGCTGTTCGGGAGTGAGAGTGTGCCATTTTTCCAGTTTTATCCAAGCAGCATCAGAGGATTTCATCGCGCCGTTGGGGAGGGTGAAACCCGCAGAAGAATCAAAACCGATTCCTGTTCCGTTTTGTCTTGTCCAGATTCCCAGTTGTACAATTAAATCAAAGTTGCGATTTCCTGTTTCGGAACCTGTGGGTGGCATAATGGTAATTTCTCCGGTGGCGTTGCGTTCAATTCGATAATCCCGGTTTTGCTGGCAGAAGGCAAAAAATTGCTCGTCTGTCATGTCTATGGCAGGTGACATTTGCAGCTTCAGGGGGATGTTTTCTGTGAGTGAGATGGTTTGAGTCATTTTTTTAGCGAGATTTTAGTCTAACTTGTAGGGTGCGTCAGATTGAACGGTAAGGGGTTGAAATTTCTGGTTGATTATCTAACTCACCCTACTTTTTTTACTATGGCGGGAAACATTTGCAATATTTAGAGATTGCATTTGAATTCAGATTTTATCTAAAAATCGTACCCAAATCTTATATCTAAAGTTGAGTGACAAGCTGAATCGTGCGAGCTATTCTCCGGGCAGCTAGCGCTGCCCCCGCTTAGCAGCTATTTTAACGCACAAAGATGCAAACCAAATCCCACACCGCGACAGCTAAAAGCCGAAAAAAAGAAAGCGGATTTTCCAAAATAAAACCCAAGGCAAGTGTTCCCTTAGAACAAACCGAACCTTTGGTCGAAGATGAACCAAAACTTGAAGAAAAATCCGATCGCAATTCCTCCAATAGCGCAGGCGATTCTCCCCAGCTTTTGCCAGCAGAAATTAAGCTCGTCTGCACGCAAGACAATTTAGCCAACCATCTCGAACTTGTCAGCAAAGCTGTCCCAGCAAAACCCACCCACCCCGTGTTAGGAAATGTCCTCTTGGTCGCTTGCAAAAAAACGCAGCGAGTCCAACTCAGCGTTTTCGACATGAGCTTAGCCATTCAAACATCCTTTGATGCCAACGTTCTATCTCCCGGCGACATGACCATTCCTGTCGGGCTACTTAGCGATATTGTCGGGAAATTCTCGCCTGGAGATATCACTTTGGTCAGTCGCGAAGCCTTGAATCGCGAAGGTGAAGATAGCGAAGATAGCGGGAATAACATCACCTTGCCAGAGGCTGTTAGCAACAGTCCAGTTGCTACCCTAATTGCTGCTTGCGGTCGCTATCAAGTTCGAGGGATTTCGAGTGAAGAATTCCCTGCTATTCCTGAAGTAAAAACAGCGCAAACAATTTGCATCCCCGCTGAAACTTTGAAAGAAGGGCTGAAAGGGTCACTGTTTGCCACCGCTACCGATGAAGGCAAGCAAATCCTAACAGGTGTTTACTTCAAAATCGGCCAAGATAGCCTCGAATTTGCTGCCACAGACGGTCACCGTTTGGTTGTCCTCAATACTTCAATTCAAGGTTTTTCTAAGAAGAAACAAGCGGAAATTGCACAGCCTCTAGAGCTTACAGTCCCAGCTAAATCGCTCGCCGAACTGGAGCGAATTTTATCGAGCAGGACATCCGCTGACCCAGTAGAGCTTTCTTACAGCACTGAGAGCGCTTTGATAGAATTCCGGTGGGGAGCGCAGCGCTTAGTAACGCGCTGTTTAGAAGGCACATACCCAGCTTATCCCGAGTTATTGCAGCAGGATTTCCAACATCAGGTAACGCTGGAAAAAGCACCTTTCATCAAAGCTATAGAGAGAATTGCTGTGCTGGCAGACAAGAAAGAAAAAACGCTCAGCATCCGTATTAATAGCGAAGCACAGCAAGTGTCACTGTCGCTTTTCAGAGAATTTGGAAACGGCTTGGAACAGATGGCGGCGCACGTTAACTCAGACGGCAATTTGTCCATTTCATTCAACATAAAATATTTGTTGGAAGGTGCAAAAGCGATCGCTAGTTCCCAACTCCAAATGCACCTCACTCAGCGCGACGGTCCCGCCATTTTAGTTCCTGCTGGCAATCCCTCCAAGCCCAACATCCTAATGGATGCTAAATACTTGTTAATGCCGATTTTCAAAGAATGATGTCTTTTGCAAAAAAGGCTCGCTGGGCAGAAGTAAAAATATTGAGTTTTTTACTTCTCTCTTTTTCTGAGTGCCAACTCTGCAAATATGACTCTAATTCTCAGCAAACAATTACACCTAACCATTCAATCATGTACGCAGCATTGCCTCAAAAATACCGCCCTCGTAGCTTGTCTGAACTGGCCGGACAGGAGTACATCCAAAGGACACTTTCCAATGCGGTCAAAACTAATAAAATTGCTCCGGCTTACTTGTTCGCCGGGGAACGGGGAACGGGCAAAACTTCAACGGCGCGCATTTTAGCTAAATCTCTCAACTGCACCAGTGCAGACAAACCCACAGTAAAGCCGTGCGGCAAGTGCCAGTCCTGCCGCTCGATTGAAAAAGGCAGCAGCTTAGACGTTGCTGAAATTGACGCGGCTTCCCACAACGGCGTGGATGACGCTCGCGGCCTGATCGAGCGATCGCACTTCGCACCAGTTATCAGCCGCTACCGAGTGTTTATTTTAGATGAAGTTCACTGCCTAAGTTCCCAAGCTTTTAACGCTCTTCTAAAATGTTTGGAAGAACCTCCGCATCATGTAGTGTTCATCTTGTGTACAACAGAGCAACACAAAGTGCTGCCAACAATTAACAGCCGCTGCCAAACGTTTCTGTTTCGATCGCTGCCAATCCCAGCCATTGTCAAACAGCTAACAATGGTAGCCCAGAAAGAGTCAATTGCAATTGCCGAAGCAGCTAAAATTGCGATCGCCCGCGCCGCGAATGGCGGGATGAGGGACGCCTTGCAGTTGCTCGACCAGTTGAGCTTATTAGGAGAGGAAATTACCAGCTCTCACGTATTGGAGCTGTCGGGGCGGATACCGGAGTCGGATTTAGTTGCAATTTTGAAATCGGCCCGCACCGGCAACGCGCTGAAGCTGCTGCAACTGTCCCGCGAACTCATTGACAGCGGGAAAAGCCCTAAAATGCTGCTGGCGTCGCTGCTAGCCTGCTACCGGGACTTGTTGCTTGCAACGAGCGTGCCGGACTGTTCGCTGATGCTAGTTAGCGGCATTTCGCACTCGGCCCTGCTGGAAATTGCCTCTGCTTGGGACTGCAATGCGATCGCTGCTGGCCTCGAACAGTTGCAGGCTTCGGAATGGCAGCTCAGCAAGAGCGCTCACCCAACGCTGTGGCTGGAACTCTGCTTGCTGGGATTGGCAAAGGTGCCACAATTAAAACCCCACGCCGCTCTTGGCGCTCTTGCTAACCCCTGCCAGCCCGACCGCACCCAGAAGTTGCCCACCTCCTCCAAGTTGCGAGATCCTCGTTCCTTCGAGCGAGCCATTTGGGAAAAAGTGCTCTCAGCAACTTCTGAGAAGAACCGCGCTTTACTCTGTGCCGCTTCCCTGGTAGCACTGACGGAAAAGAAAGCGGTGCTGGCCGTGCCCGCCCAATACCTGGACAAGTTCAACCGGAACGCGGCTAAGGTGCAGAAGATATTTCTGGCCGCAACGGGCGTCCGCTATCTTGTGTCGTTCGAGGAGAAGAACCCATGATTAGCTTGCTAATAGGGGATGACCTCCACGCGATTCACAAAAAGCTTTCTGCCTTTAAAAAGAACCTCGACCCCGCTTGGATTGGCTTCAATTATCACCGTTTTGATGCTTCGGCATTGAATGAGGCGGTTGACTGCGCTCTGACTCCCGCCTTGGCAACGGAAAAAGCAAAGTTAGTGGTGATAGAAGGGTGTAATTTCAAACAGTTTACTGAAGAGGCGCTGGAGGTTCTCCAGTTGCTCCCGCAGGTACCGGACAAGACGCACCTGGTTTTTGTAGCGCCTTCTATTGACAAACGCCTGAAGGTGGCAAAATTCCTGCTTTCTCAAGCTAAGCTGTTCGAGTTCGACCTTATTCCCCCCTGGCGAACGGATCTCATTGCCCGATCGATCCGAACTCAAGCTTTGGCAATAGGGCTGTCGCTGAACTCGAATGCTATTGATTACTTGGCGGTTGCGATCGGCAACAATTCTGCTCGCGCCGAATCAGAACTGCACAAACTGGCGACCCTGAGCAGCGGCGCTTCCCTCACTTTAAACCAAGTGCGATCGCTGGTTCCTTCAACCACTCAAAATAGCCTTCAGCTTGCCGAAGCGCTGAGGGAAAATAACTCTAAGAGAGCAGTCTATTTGCTGCTTGACCTTTTGGCCATAGAAACTTTCCCGCTGGCGATTTGTGCGACGCTGATTGCTCAATTTAGAACTTGGTTGTGGGTGAAAGCGGCGATAGTTGGAGGAGTTAAGCAAGACGCTGAAATTGCCCGGATTTGTCAAATTGCCAACCCGAAGCGAGTGTACTTTCTGAGAAAAGAAGTAGCTGCTGCTTCTCTAACATCCCTTTCGTCTGCGGTGTCCCTGTTGCTTGACTTAGAGGGTTCGCTGAAGCTTGGGCGTAAAGGGGATTCCATGTTGCCTGCAATTCTGGCGATCGCCCAACTGTTTCCTCCTAAGAAAGCAAGCAAGCGCGAAGTAGAAGCGATGTAGAAGTGATGTAGGGGCGATGTAGAAGTGATGTAGGGGCGATATAGGGGCGATCGCGAGTGTTCATTCCCCTTGTTTAACTAATGCAAGAAGTTAAACGGGGGAATTTTTTATTTTTTTACCAAAACACCTTATAAAACTTATTAATTAAACTAAAGTCACTCGAATGTTAATGCTTGCTACTCAAAAAATAAAACCCTCACAGAGATGCCCTAAATGTGGAAAGATTCGTAAGAAATGGGCTAAAGTATCCAACAGACATTATGTTTGTAGTAATTTTAATTTTGAAATACAACGTGATAAAGGCTCTGTTATAATTAATTTTAATTCCTTCTCCACTTTTCTCATATACGCTATCATAATAATTAATAATTGTTTAAAAAATGTTAAACATAATAGTCTTTTCTTATACCATAATGTAGCGCATTGCTAGTTTAAGAAATATGCTATTCTTAAGAATGTAAAGACAGCGAACCTTTTGACAGTGAAGGCGACCTGCCGATACAGCCCGCGCCGCCCCGACAGAGAATAACCCCAGCTTTCTGTTAGGAAACCTTATTGGGTTTAGCAGGCCTTCGGTACAAAGCCCCAATCCCCAAATAAACAACCAGGGCTATCCAAATGAATAAAAATGAAACTGTGTCGCTCTCAGTCAGCGACGCGATTCAGCATATTGGTCTTGACCAACTCAAGCCTCACCCTCGCAATGAGGAAATTTACGGGTGCACCGAAAGTATTGCTGACCTGGTAGAGTTGATCCAACTCAAAGGCTACGTCCAACCGCTGACCGTCAAAACAGATGGCACGATCGTTAGCGGCCATCGGCGGTGGAGGGCGCTATCCGCGCTGGGCTGGAAGTTTGTCCCAGTTATTGTCCGCCCCTTCCAGACTGAAGATGACGAGCTCTTCGTCTTGGTGGCAGAAAACCGCCACCGCCACCAAAGTCCAGTACAGAGAATTCGTGAAGGAATTGTTGTGGAGCCTATAGCTAGAGAGCTGAGGAACAGACACGCTGCCAAGAAAGCTTGCCAGCAAGCTGCTGACTCAGCAGAGCCGCCGTCGGACAACCAGCAACCGCTGATGGAAAATTTTCCATTGAAGCCGATCGACTTAGGTCTGACTCCAAGGGAAATGGAACTGACGGAAAATATTGTGGCGGCTATAGTCGGCTTGGGGTGCGGCAGGAATTACAGGAAAGGGCGCATTGCCGTCAAAGCTGCCGACGAGCTCAAGAGAGACCACCCCGAATTGGCTGCAAAGTGGTTGGACATTATTAATGACCACAGCATAGATGTAGGGTATCAACTTGCAAAGATGCAGGAGGACAAGCGAGTAGTGGCGTTGGCTGCGATCTCGTCGGGAGCAGCGAAAACCCCGAAACAAGCTAAAGCTCTGATTAAGGCTGCTTTGAGAAAATCTTCCGCCTCGAAGGAAACCGAGGGCAGCAGTAGTAGCGAGCCGATTCAAGAAAGCGATTGCGGTGGAGAATGTAAAACTTGCACTCCTTGCGAACCAATTACGGGTGAGGGAGTCAAAACGCGCTTTGGTTTAGACAGCGCGGGGGCATGGGTTATTGTCAAAATCCCTTTTATTCCTAAAGAAAAAATAGCGGAAAGGAAGTGGAATGGATTTTGGGGCCGGATTGTGGAGGTTGGAGCGACTTTGAAAGTCGATATGGGTTCAGAGGTGGTGTCGCTCCTTCAATCAGATGTGGTGGCGATATTGAACCCAACGCCGAGTTTTTGCTCAATAGCTGAGCGAATTCTTAGGCTGCAAAGCTTTGGCACGGTGTACGAATTTGGGAAAATCGTCTTGAACAGAATGCAGAGAAAAGTGGTTTGGGATGCAGCAGCGCTAGCTTATCTGGATGCTGTGGAACAGGTGGAATTGGCGCGGCGGGCGATCGAGCAGGCTTTGTAGTAAGGTTCCTTTTTACTGAAACTAACCGATGATCTGTTTGCCAATGAGTTTGAATGTGCGATCGCACAGCATTGAGTGCTGCTGCGTCGCAGTTTAACTCGTCGTTACCATAGCCGAGCAGTGCAACCTATAACTGTTTGGCTCGTTTTTTCGCTTCCGGGTCTGACGCGGGTGACAACGCCTCTGAAACCTTGATAGGTCAATCGTTGAGGCTCCTTAACCTCGACAAGCATGATGACTGCTTGAGAGGGTTATTAACAATGTTCCTGGGCAGCAATGGCGTAGTCGCAGGCATTGAGACATCACCGTTAAACTGAAGTTCCCTGTACTCGAAACCCTCTCAAGTGGCGATCGCCCGTGAGCATTTTTCTTGAGGTCGCTCAACTCTTATTTATAAATATTTGATAACCAAAATGTTCATTATCAATAAATAGCATCCAGGCGACTAACGTCGCGGCTTCTGGGTAGGCTGTAACTGTCTTACCCACCTATGCAATTAATCACCCTCACTGATTTAAGTTTTCTAGCCAATCCGACACAACTAACAGTTCCCATTGAATTGAAACAAGAGGAATTTCAACTAATAATGAAACAAACTTTCTTGAAACTACCCACTGAACCCCTGCTACTTGCGGAGCCCAAAGTGGATAAGTGGATTATGGAAGTTAGTTTGCTATTTCCAGAGCTATTTGAATGGGAACCTCCTACATTCTTAGTCGATACTCAGTTTAGCGCTAGGCTTAATAAAGATGTATGCGTGCAAATCAACGCCAATGCAGCTTTTCTTGAACGTCAATCCGTCCATTTAATTGAATGGGCAATCCGCCATCCTGCATTAAATTGGTCTGACCGAGTAAAATTGTGGACAGCAGCCGAATCTCTCTCGCTGTCGCCAGAAAATATCAAGCTAACCGTGTTAGCACTGCACCCCGCCCATCCGGGGACGAGGCGCGAAATCAGTTGGGACAGCCGGCAACACGCGCAGGCGAAAGCCTGGCTCGCGTCCGCGCTGGCAGGACAGGCGAGATGGCCTGTTGCTGCTCGAAGAACATCACCGCCTGCTTGCGCGTCCCTAACTCATTTCGACATTGAGGGAATTCCAGAGGTAGAGATTTAGAAACTATTGTCGCAGCCGCTCAGAATGCGATCGCGGCTTTTGCTATCCGAATCGATCCCAACTTCCAGGTCAAGGCCAATGGAAAATTTTCCATTGGCTGCCACACTCCGCTAGCGCTTGCCAATGCTGCCAGTGGCAAAAACCCGCCTAGAACGCCCAGTTTTACTGACAACTGAGTCTAGCGGGTCAGAGCCAAATTTCTTGCCTGAAGCTGGCGGCATCGGCGATTGGGATGGAACGTTACCTCCGGCGTCTGGCAGAGGCAGCATCCGTTCTGCTTCCTCAATGCGATCGTACAAAGCAGCTGTAAGCTGGTCTTGGCTGGCAAGTTGCACCCGACTCTCCAGCCGGAACCTGACCTCTGTATCCCAGAGAGCCTCACTCTCGCTTTGCCGCTGCAAGTCTGCTTTGGGAATAGGTATAGTCAGCGCGTAAGGAATTGACCCCTCGCCGCCGGAACTGTAGCCGGGGTTCGTAATTACACACCGGCCCTGGGGGAACCGCAAAATTTCGTCCACCGAAAACAACGGCATTTTTTGAAGCGACTCGTTCCAACTAATAGATTGATTGCTTTGAGATTGGCCGCCCATTGAACGGCTGGTGGACTTGCTTTTCAGCAAAACTTCTTTTTCTCCGTAGCGTTCGGAGTATTTTTTTGCAGTATCAGTGTTACCCGGATTGAATAAAATATGAGTGCTGCAAGCAGAGGCGATCGCCGCCCCCATTTTCTCTCCGTACCCTTCGTACAGTTGCTCCAAACTCTGAATTCCTAGAAGGAAACAAGCTCCATTCGAGCGATATTCGTTAATCCACTGCGGCATCCTATCCAATCGAATGGAGGGAAATTCATCGAGTGAAATAACCAGTGGATCTTTCCGAGGGCGACTTAAGTTGGATACAACGAGGAGGTGAATCGCGGCTGCCAGCAGAGGCCCCACGACGGAGCGCCGCTCGTCATCTAATTTGAAAATAATCATCTGTCGGCCTTCTATTTTCGTTGGGATGTCCGACTTTCCCAAAAATGCTCGCAACAGGTCAGCTTGGATAAAACTGCTGAACGTTCCGGCCGCTGTCGTCAGAATTCCTGAAATAGTTTTTTCTGCTTCCTTAGCGCTCAAAAATTGGTTGAAGCTGGTGGCAACCCACTCATCAATTTGACGGGATTGAACCGCATAGTCAATCCGTTTTACCAAATTTGGCAACCTCAAAATTGCATAGAGCATTGCCATGTCTGGATACCTAGAACCTTTGACTAATTGAAGGAGTGCTTTAGCCAATAAGTCTCCGGCTTTAGAGAAAAACTCATCACTTTTTCCATTGCCAGAACTCGCATTTCTATTAATAACCTGACCGATTTCCCCAGCCATGACCGAATCTTGAGGGGACTTCATAAAGTCGAGGGGATTAATGATGCCTGAATAAGGTTCTCCCGGTGCAAATACCGACACTTGGTAGCCATACCGCGCTGCCAGAGGTGCGTGGAGTTTGAGCTGATCGCCTTTCTTATCGTATAGAATAATCGGAAATCCTTGTACCATTGCACTTTCTATCGCCCTATCAATTGTAGAAAAAGTTTTACCCGACCCAGGCGCTCCAATTACTAAAGTTGACCGTTCTGCATGAGGGAGCCAAACAGTGGGAGGAGAACCAAAAGCTGTCTGAATATTGGTAACAAAACCTTTAAGTTTTTTCCCCTTCCACCAATAGCGAGGGCTGCCACACCAGAGCGTGACTTTATTATGCTTGCGTTCCTTAATTTGTTTCAACGCAAGCTGAGTGGCTGCCATTTTTTCGGAAGTTCCGCACACCTTGCCAGTGGTAATTTTGCCCTTTCCATTTCCCAGAAACCGAGACAGTAAGAGGAGGAATATCAGCGCTCCTATTGTTAGATATCCATCCGGGTTATTGTATTGTTGGAAGAGACCGCCTAAGTCAATTGACGATAGGGGTGTGGGTTGCTGGGTTCTCCTCTGGGCTTGAGCGAGAACTGGAGTAGAGTTAGCCTGTGCTATCAAAAATTTAATCTCAAAATTCATAAGTATCTATCTGAATTCAATATTTTGTCTATCGCTCAATTAACTATGACCTCAGTTGTAGCTACAACTTAGTGTTTGCAGACAAGTAAGCTTAAATCAAAATTACTCAGTGTTAGTTCAGTCTTGGGAACGAGCAATTACAGCCAACAGTTCTAACTTTCGGTAGAAAACAACCAGCACTTGATATTATCCCTGCTAACGCAGTCAACAGGATAGGAAGCAAAATTATTGAAAGATATTTTTACCGTGAACAAGAAACAAAAAGAGTGGCTGTCAGAGCTTTTGAAGAGACACCCGGACTATGAAATTTTAAAACGCAGCACCATCAAACTAGGAAGAGGCGACATTTCGCTAACTTTAGAACGTACAGAATGGATCTACATGGGAGCCGTTGAAGTAAAATATTCAGGAGCCTATCTACCTGGATTAAAGTGGCATTATCTTAACGCCAGACTATCCAGAACGGGCAAATTGCTTTCCGACTTAACCTACAACTCTAAAGTCGTGTCTTACCCTCACTGTCCGCTGGCGCCTGACTGGTTGACAAAATCTAACTTAGAAGAGGTGAAAATTCAGGAAGGAGAACAGATGAATTTCCCCTTTCACGAAGCTGTACTGATGGTAAGCCAGCCCCCATTATTGAAAGGGAGTTTTTACCGAGCCAAGCGGTGGCGTAGGCGCAAATCAGAACGATCGCCTGTAACAAACAGTCGCCCCACTCCAAAACCTTTCCAGCGCGAACTGCCTTTTTTGAAGCCAAAAGCCCTAGCTCCCGATACTAAATTTGTCCCCCTTGCTTGTATTGATGGCGGTTTCGTACAGGTTCCTGAATATCTAATAAAGTTGTTAGAAGAAGCCAATGCTAGTCTATCCGAACAAGCAGATGCAGCTTCTTTGTACGCGATCGCGGGTTTGAAAGGAGCCATCAACTTTGTTGAAGGGCTACCTCTACTGCGGACAATAGGAATAAACGCTTTACCGAGCGTCGATCGCGCCCAATATTGGCAGCGAGAAAATTAAAAAAATTGTGAGTGCTTGATTCTGATAATAGCGCAACTTCAGAAATTGCTGAAGCTGCGCGAGCGCTTTCACAATCGTTCTTTTTTTTTGCACACTTAATTAGTCTCCCTCACGATTCGGTAGTTCTGTACTACCAGTTAATTTTTTTATGACTTTTTAATGTTTTTGACAAAATTACTAGGCTTAACTGTGCTACCTCTTACCCTTTTTAAAGGTAAGGCTACCGCCTTGCAGGAACTGCAATGTCACAAACTTTTAGAATGGTTAAAACCAATAGTAAAGCTAAAGCAAAAAGCTCAAATAACGCAGGAATGACTGAAGGCACAATCCCACATCAGTCAGAAGACCTTGATTTTGAAATTGACCCCGAACTCCTAGAACCCGGTCACAATCAAGTAAGGCGACCAATTCTGCCCTATGGCATCGTCATCAACGAACAAGTGGCGGGAATATTAATTCCAGAGGATCAGCTAGAAAAAGCCAATTGGTTTGTCATGCCAACAGAAGAGGAAATGACTACAATTGGACTAACAGAAGATGTTACAGGCCTGTTGCTCTCTAAATGCCGCTTATGCGTGCTGGGATTCGTCCCTGAATACATTCGTTACAAGAATGACGTTCCCGATCTAGGCGGTAGTGTTGTCGGGCTGTACGAAGAGTATAAAGCTCAACTCGATAAAAAGATAATGGATGTTGTTAGCGAACACGCCATTGTCTTCTTGGATGAAAACAATCGTCCCAGACACAGCACGCCTATTGTCGTCAGATTTAAAAATGTTGCGCTTTGGAGCTTTAAAGCAGCCAGAGACGAATTCTACCGTCTGTTGGAAAAAGCATTCGCCGACTATTTCCAAATTCCTTTCAGCGGGAAAACCGATAAATGGCGAAGCCTCGGTATCCTAGAGGTGGAATTCAAAGGAGTTAAAGAAGGTGAAGGCTCTAATAAGAGCTACTGTTGCAAAACTGTCAGCTATACTAAGCCAACTGCTGATAATTTCCCCTTTCTATATCTGGGACGCCCGCAGCATAAAAATGCGATTTGGGGGCTGCACGATATCATTGCCGGATTCACTGAAACTCCTGCATTACCAGGTACAGCCGAACCGCAAATTCAAGTGCTGCCACCCGCTGCTCGTAAAATAGAAAATGGAAAAAAGCAGACCGCCAATCATAAATCCCCTCGTAAAATTGCCGCTGAAGTAATAGAAGAAGAGGATGATTTCGACGATTTTGATGATGAAGAGGAGTTCGACGATGATTTTGATGCGGAAGCAGATGACTAACAGCCTCGGTTAGTTACTTTTGAAGAAGTGCCTCATATCCAGTTAAGGAGCGAGGCATTTTTTTATTGGTGCGGAACAGGCGATCGCTAACGAACAGCCAAGCTCAAATACTTTAAAGTCGCCTATTCCATTTTATTGGGAAGATTAATCAAGGAACTGTTAGCTAACTGGTACTGGCGGCCGTTGAAGCAATAAAACAACTGCCGAATACCATTTTGTGACGGCTGCTGTACTTGCAAGCAAGGCAAATCAGAGGTTTCTGAGGGGTCACTTACTACTTGAAGTAGCGGTTTATTAGGTGGCAAGTTTTCGTTTAAATAACTAGCAAATACACGATGAGGAGGAACATTCTTTCTGAATAAATACCCAGCATATAAGCAACCTCCCGCTCCACAAACTCCAGGGCTGTTAAAATTAAAAATAACTAACCGGCCTGCTTGTCCGTTTACAGCCCAAGCCAACACATTTGATGCTGAATTCTGGGGGTTCAGATCAGAATTTTCGGAAACTATGCCTTGAACAGTTTCAACAGGGATGAGTCTAGTAGCAGGTGTCCAAGAAATCGTTGTAGCACTCGCGGTGCAACCAGCAGTTCCTAACAACATCGATAACAGCAAGAACAAGACCACTCCAAAGCGGAACCACCGCCCAATAAATAAAAACGATGATACTCTGGACTGAGAATTATTTAGGGAATTAGAAGCGGGGTTTGGGAGTTCCTTATGAGAAGGTTGAGAAAACAGTAATAAATTTTTCTTTGCAGCTATGATGGGTGGCTCCCCTATGTGTTTTGAACCTGAAGTTAGTTGTTGCTTTTTGCTAAACATTGCTTTAACCTCTGTAAATTATTTCTATGTAGATGTCATACCAAATCCGGTTAGGAAAAACACCCGGTAGATTTACTAAATCTGGTTAGGAAAGACACCCGGCAGATTTACTAAATCCGGTTATGGAAGACACCCGGCAGATTTACTAAATCCGGTTAGGAAAGACACCCGGCAGATTTACTAAATCCGCTTTAAGCAAAAGTTTGGTTTTCCCTTGTAGGAGTCTTATTAAAGCGAACATATCTCACTTATCTTTGCTGCTTTTACTAAGTGAAGGAATAGTAATCCCAACCTGCTTAAATGCCCAAAGCTCTTCTTCCGAAAATTGCCAAGTGGGTTCTCCCAAATTCGGCTGCAAGGTAGAGCGGAACTTATCAATACTCCCTGCCTTGTTGATGGAGTAACGCAATTCTCCCAGAGCAATTTGCCTTGCTATCGGCAGCTTGACAGTGTGGCTGTAAGGATAAAAATCGTTTGTCGGGTTGGAATAAAGCAAGCTACACTGCTTCTCTTGGAGAGAAACCAATACAGAAAAAGGGACGACATCTCCCTGCAAATAGGCATCGAACAAGCGATATTGAGTGCTGCCATCTGTTACTTCAGTTACAAACTCTGTCCTGAGAGTCCCTAGACCCACTGGAAGGCAAGCTGAAGGGAAATCAGCGTTCCGAGTCGGCTGGCTAAAAGCTGGGGAATGGGTGAATAAACTGCTCGACAAATAAACCAAAAAAGCTGTTAGCAAGCCCCAGGTAAATTTCAACATAATCGTCCGTTTTTTCAAGGAAATCATGGTGCAGAACATCTCCGTTTAATTCAAATTCCTTCTTGAGATGGGTTAACAGCCGTTCCGTTAATGCGGGTTTCAAAGTGCAAGCGAGGGTCTGCCGTTGTCCCAGTGCTGCCTAGTCCGCCTATGACCTGACCTTGAGAAACACGATCGCCAACTTTGACTTTCACTGAACCTTCGCGCAGATGAGCATACCGAGTTGTGCGACCGTTGCCGTGTTCAATTTCGATCCAGTTGCCGTAGCCACCGCCGCAGTTCTGTAACCCTTCCTGGCAGTTAGACACCGCTGTCTTGACAACGCCGTCGCCAACAGCTTTTACCGGGCTTCCCATTGAGCCGGCAATTCCAATGCCGTTATAGATTTTCCGCACACCGGAAACCGGACGAGTCCGCAT
Organism: Microcoleus sp. BR0-C5; assembly: GCF_036705045.1. Lineage (NCBI taxonomy): Bacteria > Bacillati > Cyanobacteriota > Cyanophyceae > Oscillatoriales > Microcoleaceae > Microcoleus > Microcoleus sp. BR0-C5. The sequence continues at coordinate 105,671 of NZ_JAUBTR010000012.1, read as the reverse complement.
CCCAAAGCGGCTGGTTATTGGCCCATTCGCAGGCTTGATATACTGACTCGTGGATTGACCGCCGCCGGGGGCAGCACTCGCAGAATTAGAGGATTGCGCCGCACTGGAAGTCGGAACGCAAGCAGCAGCATTCGACTCCGCGATCGCCCTACTTCCCTCTCGATAGCGCCTCAAAACATCCTGTCCGTAACTTGAGAGAGTTAAACGACCGAATATATCGGTTGAAGAGCCGTCAACTTTGGAGTAGTTGCCCCCGAAATGCTTTTGAGCTACTCGCTCAATCAGGCGATCGCCACTAAAAAAACTTCCAGTAGTAGGGTCTTTTTCTTGAGAGGTGGCATTCAGCTTAGAAGCGAGACTTTGAGCAAAAACAGCTTCTCGATCGGCAGGCGGAAAAAATTGAAAAAGTTCTGCTTGAGTGGGTTGATAACCGCGTCGCAGTTTGGCTAAAAATTGCGTACCCCCTGGTTTAGATGAAATTGAACTAGCAGCGTACTCGTCGTAGTTTATAAACTGGTACTTGCCCAACGGAACCCCGCAATTATTTCCGCCATCAACGCAAGCATTAACGCCGGCATTCTCGTAAGAACTGCTGCTTTCAATACTGGCGATCGCTTCCGACAAAGCGGGAACATTGACTCCTTGAACATTGCCAACTGACACTGGCGCTGGTGCAGTGCTACCCGGAGGGCAAGGAACATTAATATTAGCTGCTGTAGCTACGCCTTTTGTAACAGGAGAAGATACTCCGCCGCGAACTGCCCCAGTTGGTACAGAGGAAGAGCCGCCAGAGGACGATTCCAGCGCCCCAACGAAAATGGGAGAATTAACCCGATAGGTGAAGAAAGGTACTGGGCCAATGAAATAAGGAGAGCAGCCGCAAGGCGAACAAAATCGGAAGAATAGAGCTGTATCAACGGTATCGGTTTGCTCGTCCGGTTCCATGACCACTACCTTAAAAGCACTGCCAAAAGGCAATCTTCCCGTCGGTTCCTTGCCGCCGTTGACACCTTTAAGACAGCCCGATCCGCCCTCGACTTCCTGGTACTTACCGCTAATCCATTGCTTGCCTTCGAGCGAACCGCGAGCGTTCCGACCCGAATTCTCCAGATCGTCTAGTTCGATGTAAGCGCAATCATTTTCTTGGCAGTTAACTGAGAATCCCTGAACGTCGGAGCCTGATATCGTCTTAGTTCGCCGCCGCTCGGCGGGACCATAAACCGCATCAATTCTCATTACTAAATTGCCGAATTCTGCTATTGGATTGGGAAAGCTAGACAGAGGTAAAGCATTCAGCCCAGGTACGTCTTTAATTAAGGTCGTTTGCCAATCTGAAAACGCGCCAAGTTGAGCGCTGCTTAAGTTCGGAATCGAAGACATTGAATACTGAGACAGGTCAATTTCTCCCAGTTTCAACTGACCTAATTGTGGATGGGAACTGAGAACCCGATCTAGAGTGCGATCGGCTACATCAATGCCAGCAGCTTTTGTTGCTAGCAGTCCCGCCACCGGCGCAATCTCTGCGACTTTAAATTGACCGAGAATAGGGATAGCCTGAACTAACTGATTTAACGACTGCTTGGCAACTAAAGTAAATGCGCTTAAAGCTACGCTATCTAAATTCAGACCAGCTTGCTGTGTAACAAAACCAAAGGATAACAATTCTGGTTGCAAAGCTTGGCTGATATCGCCCAACATGATGTACTGGTCAGGAGTTTGCCCTGCTGTCCAACTTCGGCTCAAATCATAGCCAACTGCCTGCTTGTACTCTCCCGCTGAAAGGCTTCCAGATTGACTGATGGGTGGCATTTGAGAAAAAGAAATTTGTGTCCAATCTGGCAAGAGGGCGTTAACTGAAGTAGGATTTCCTTGCCTGTCCATCCCTGGTATTTCTAAAATTTTTGTTGGCATTTCAGTTGTATCAGCAGGAATTCGTGCCCTAGCAAATATTGGTTGCTCAAACAAAATGGAAACTATTAAGGCTAAAGAGAATAACCATACTGATAATCGCCCGAATCTTGTTGATAATATTCTTCTCATGTTTGTGCAAAAAACTTTGGTTATTGGTTGAGGATACTGTACAAAAGTTAAGCAATTAAGTGGGAGAAAGGAACCCACCGAACTTGATGAGGCTGCAATTGCGCTTCTTAAAATAAATAAAGCAGTCAACCGAGGCTTTACATGGAGCAGCCTCGGCGTAAAGCACTGCAGCTCTAAGTCATCGTCGCCGAAATGAGAAGTTTCATACAGGCGATTTGTAGCCTACCATCTGAAGCACTACAGCTCTAAGTCCCCGCCGTAGAAATGAGAAGTAGCTGTTTGATTTTGATAGGGATTCGCGTCATTTACGCCTCCCTTAAAATAGGGGTTAGGGTTAGCAGCCGTCTCCGTCCACGGAGTATCTGCTAAATTTAAATCGCCTTCAAAAATGTTTTCTCGATAGCCATCAGCAAAGTAGTCTGGAACCCCGTATTCCTCTGTTTGCTGACTGCTATAACTGTTGCTTCGATATCCGTTAAGGGAGGATTCGCACGGGTTACTTTCACGGCCACTAACAGCATAACCATCAGCGCTGTAACCTGGTTCATTGCCACAGATATTGTTTGGCTCGTTCATAAATTATGTAGCTACAAAGTCGTAAGAATCAACAATTCAGCGTAGCTAGGGATAACGAGTGGGGGTTTCATCCGATAGTCGTAATTAAATTACCGCCTATCGGCGGATAGGCTACGGCGATCGCCTTAGCCTGTCTGCAAACAACCAAGACCTACTGCTATTGCACGAAACAAAATATAGCGCTGGCATTGCTCTTAATTTCGCCCGCCTTCCATCCAGCAAGGTGGGTAAAAATTACTCAGAAATATAGAGGCGCGTATCTCTGCCGAATTGTTTGCCCAACAGACGGCGCAAATCCCTGTAACTGAATTCGCTACGCGATTTTTCTGATCTTCATTCGTCACACAATTATCCTTCAAAAAGATATGACTCAGCTAAATCTGTTAACGCCCGAATTACTTGAACAAATTACCACTCACCCTGTAAAACCTCAGTCCGGCATTTTGGAAAAGCTGAAGCTATTAGCCCAGATGGGTATGCACCGCGACTTAATAGCCGTGCTACTGGAATTTACCGGAATTCCCCTTCCCCTTTTACGTTACTATGCAGGCCCATTAGTTTTACACAAAACCCCCTGGTCAGAAAGCATACCTGACTGGTTGAAAACGGCTTGCTTATCCGATAGGCTCGATTTGATTCTAGAGGAGTACAGCAACAGAATTGTAGGGAATTACTGCACTTCCACAGAAGTCGTGGCGTATATGATGGGAGCCACATTTGAAGCTCCTCTGCACCACAGTTATTACAACGTCTATATGTGGGCAGCACAAGACGCGTTGACAAGACATAATCGGCTACCAAATGGTTACAATTTATCCGAATTATCTGAATTTTCAGCGGTGAACTTTGACAGCATCAAAAATGATTATCACCATCTAGCTAGAGCAATTAGGAAAAGCGTTGTCCGCCATGCAGCGTCCCAAGGCTGGGGCAAACGTAAATTGTCCCAAGATAAAAGCGCTGATGCAGATTTACCGACAGAAATGGTAACAGCTAAGTCACCAAAAGATAAGTCAAAAGTTGAAGGGCAATTGACTTTATTTTAACCACGAGAAAAAAGCAATTTTCGCCAATTATAGCCCTAATAGCAGCAAAATTAAAATGAAAGATACTTCATTGCTTGCAGAAATACTATATGAGCGAATCCGAGAAGCTCCACCTTATTCCTGGTTTCCGTCTCCCCCAGAGCTAATTGAGCTTATGATTGAAGAAGCTCAAATCATTTCAGGAATCTACGTTTTAGAACCAACAGCAGGAGACGGCTTATTGGCGCAGGCTATGGTTAGAGCGGGTGCAATCGTTGATGTAATTGAAATAAACCCGCTGCTACAACAACTTCTGTTTCAAAAAGGGTTCAATCTAGTTGGAAGTGACTTTTTAACAACTGAACCGCAGAGGCGATATAGCAGAATTTTGGCAAATCCCCCATTTTCTACGCCCCACATCAAAGGAGTTGATTTAGATATCATACAACGTGCCTATAACCTTTTTCTAGGCAATTCTGGACGCCTGGTAAGTGTTGTTAGCAATTCCATGAATGTCCGAGGCGATCCGCGATCGCAAGCATTTCGAGCCTTTCTTAAGCGCACGTCAGCCAAGTTAATCGAACTTCCCTTAGAAATATTTTGGGGGAGCGATCGCCCGGTTACTGTTGAGAGCTACCTAGTCGTAATAGACAAAAAATAGACGATTGCTTCCCCACTAGACCGTTTTATTAGTGGGGACAGCACAACTTACATTTCAACACATTACTATTACTTATTCTCAAAATAAATATTAAGAATGTAACTTACATTTCAATACCAAATATCTGCCCAACTATCTCCGCTAGTTCTATCAATTTTACGACTAACAATATTACCTTAAAACCCCTGTACTCCCATGAATAATTCCCCACACTACGCCCCAAATCCTATTGTGGAATACGAGCTGATTACAAACTTTTCCAGACTAAACGATGTCCTCTCGCCTTTAATAAAAGCTCGTGTTATAGCCATAGACACAGAAACCACCGGGCTAGATCCACTTACGGAACGCATCCGACTTATCCAAATAGCTGTCCCCCACCGCCCAGTGGTAATTGTCGATCTAGCTGCTTTTGCCGATCGCGAATTATCGCCTTTAAAAGCGCTTCTAAACAGCCGTGCGCTCAAAATATTTCAAAATGGTAAGTTCGACTGGCAGGTACTAGAAATAGCTGGACTTAGACCGTCTGGCCCATTTTTTGATGTCATGCTAGCGAGTCAGGTGTTGCGATCTGGACTCAAGAAAGACCACGATCTACAATCCCTCGCTCTTGAATTTTTAGGAATCAAACTTGACAAAAGCCTACAGTCGAGCAATTTCGGAGGTAAGTTATCAGCTTCTCAGTTAGAATACGCCGCTTTAGATGCTGCTGTCCTTCTGAAACTTAGAGCGCGACTCATCTCAAAACTTCAGAATGCTGGGTTACTAGAAACCGCCCAAATTGAATTTGAAGCGATGCCTGCTGTAGCCCAAATGGAACTAAATGGAATGTTACTGGATGCAAAACACTGGCATTTGGTGGCCGAGGAACTGAAAGCTCAAAAGCAGACTACGCTGGTGGAATTAGTGAAAGCCGGTCTCAAACCAGCCCCTAGCGCACAACTTTCCCTGTTTCCCGAGATGGTAGAAAGCATAAATCCCCGCTCGTCTGTACAAGTTTTAAGCGCTCTCCATGCCCTAAACATTCCAATTAAGTCAACAAGTAAGAGCGAACTTATTCCTCTAGCTCGTCAATACCCGATAATTCAGTTGCTACTGAATTATCGGAAATTAGCATCTTTGTGTTCCAACTTTGCTGAGGCATTGCCCAAACACATTCACCCGATAACGGGGAGAATTCACCCCAGCTATCGGCAATGCGGCGCTCGTTCTGGACGCTTTAGTTGCAAGAAGCCCAACTTGCAAAACGTTCCCAGGAATTGTACGGCAAAGGGGATGCGTGCGTGCTTCATTGCTGCTCCCGGATATCAAATTATTAAAGCAGATTACAGCCAAATCGAACTAAGGATTGTCGCTGAAATATCTGGCGATCGCCGAATGTTAGATGCCTACGCTAAAGGTGAAGATTTGCATACTTTAACGGCTTCTTTGATTACAGGTAAGGCATTAGAGGAGGTAACGGCAGAGGATAGACGGATAGCTAAATCAGTTAATTTCGGATTAATTTACGGCATGGGTGCTGCCAAACTCCAAGCTTATGCTGAGGAAAAATATGATGTTCTTTTAACCTTGGACGAAGCTAAAGAGTTCAGAAGACGATTTTTCCAAGCTTATTCTGGAGTCAGAAGATGGCACGACAGCATCAGGAAAACGGTGTACGTCAAAGACATCAAGCAAATCCGTACAATTGGCGGACGCAGAAGACGGTGGGCAAAGAAACCCCGACTTTCTGAGTTGCTAAATCACCCTGTTCAAGGAACTTCGGCTGATATGTTGAAAGTGGCGATCGCTCGTTTGTTCAAACTCCTACCCAAGACTGGAGCAAAATTAATCGGTGTGGTACATGACGAGATTCTGTTAGAGTGTCCGCAGACTACTTTAAAAAGAACCAGTCGCATTCTCAAAAAAGTGATGGTGGAAGCTGGAGAGCTATATTTGCAGCAAGTTCCTGTAGAAGTGGAAGTAACTATTTCCTCGTCATGGGCAAGTTAAACGCATTAGTTCCTGCTGTGTTTGGTAAAGTGCATGGAAATCTAAGCAATAGATAATTGCTAAAAAACCAGCCTAATTGGGATTTGTGTTACAAAAAGAATAGAAATATTCTATGGGTAGCTAAGTTATGCCAGCTCGCTTGATAAACGATCGCTATGCTATATCCCCCAACCCGCGATCGGGCGGGATGGCTGATGTCTATCAGGCAAGCGATATGCTTGATGACCTCCGGCGGGTGGCAGTAAAAGAATTCAAACACGGGCAGATTGAAGCAGATATTCTAGCCGAGTCTTTCAGACGTGAAACCCAAGCCCTGCAAGAGTTGAAGCATCCGGGAATCGTGGAACTTCTCGATTCTGGCAAGGATGAAACTACGGGTAACTATTTTCTCGTCTTGGAGTGGATGGAAAAGGATTTGGCAACACTTCTGAAAGAATCTCCACCAGACGGTTGGGATTCTTTCTGGAAAGCGGTAGCGTTACCCGTGTTGGAGGCTCTGGCTTTTTCCCATAATCGCAGAATAATACACCGCGATATCAAGCCCAGCAACATTTTAGTGGGGAGTGACGGTAAACTCAAACTTGCTGACTTTGGCATATCCAAGCTTAAGGGGTATTTGCAACCAAGCATTACTCTCAAAGACTTTGTATCGCGTACATTCACTCCGCCAGAAACCGACGATGGTTCCTATACCTACACCCGCGATATTTTCAGTTTTGGTGTATTGGTTTTGAAGTGCCTGACCAATATTGAACTCACAGACCATAATAGTATCCCCAGCGCACAGAAAGCGTTTAATGCACCACCTGAAATCCTTGAAATAATCGAGCGTGCTGTTTCCCTCGACCCCGCAGAGCGTCAACCTAATGCAGAGGTACTACTAGCTGAACTTAATGTTATTCAAGGGAAGACAAAAACAGGAGCAATTAAGAAGCCTCCTTGCTTCCTTAAGCTTATACCAAAGTGCTTGAACAGACTTAAAAGTGAAATTGAGATTTCTTCTGAAGTTGAGATCGAGAATCTTATCCTTGACGATCTCAATAATGAATCGGGTTGTGGGATTCGTCCCTATAAATTTAAGGACGACGCAGACGATCCATCTCGTGAAGATCATTACGAAATTTATGGTGTTTCCTATCGGTATCACATGAAGGTGGATCAAAACCGAGGAAATCACCTAGTTATTTTCAATGCTTGGTCTACTTCCTACTCGCAACTGGAACAGCGTCGAGAGCGTGCTTGGAATCTATCCTACGAGTTCAAATTTGGAACGCCACTGAATTTATATGAAGCAAAAGAGGTTATTCAGAAGCTACAGGATGCAGTTATAGAGCATGAAGCCAACTTAAAAGAACAAGAAGATGAAAAAGAAAAGCAACTGATATTCCAAGTTTGGTGGAATATTCTCAGAGCTAAAACAGATTGGGAGAAAAAACGAGAAAAACCGATTAAATACACAAGCGTTACTCGTGACGGAAACCGCGTTACCTTTGAACTATCAGAGCTTCCAGAAGATGACTTAGCTGGACAACCCCGCCATGTGACAAACTTAAAAGGATTTAGCATTGTGGGGGGAGATGTTGAACAGGTCATCAGTGACAGATTGACTCTTTATGTTAAATATGGAGAACCAGACAGACTCCCACAATCTGGTGAGTTACGCTTTGATACTCGTGCTGCTGAGGTTGCCCTAAATCGACAAAAAAATGCCCTTGATGCCATTCGATTTGACCAGGGAGTACGGTCAGACATTCGCCAATTACTCGTCAATCCTCAAGAAGTCCGTACTCCTGACGTAGAAGTAGATTTACAGTTTATTCAACCTCTCAATGAATCACAGCAGCAAGTTGTTAAAGCTGCACTCGCAACAGAAGATTTTCTGATTGTCCAAGGTCCACCAGGTACAGGAAAGACAACATTTATTACAGAAGTTGTTCTGCAAACTCTTAAAGCTAATCCTGATGCTCGAATTCTGCTCAGTTCACAAACTCATGTTGCACTAGATAACGCCCTAGAACGGATTCAAGCTAAAAATCCTAACTTGAAGTTGGTGCGACTTGGTAACCATGAACGGGTATCAGAGAATGTTCATTCGCTCTTACTCGAAGAACAGATGGAACAGTGGCGAGAGGGTGCAATTGCTAAAGGACAGGAATTTATTGATAATTGGTCAGCGCAACGAGGTATTTCTCAGCATAACAGTGAAATAGCCACACTATTTCAAGAAATGAAAACTCTGGTTACAAAAATTGAAAGTCTCAGAGGAGATGTTAATATCTGGAAACAGGATTTAGATAAAATACTAGCAATAAATTACAATCCAGAAAATCCAGATTCATTGTTGGAAACTAAAATCCCCAAGGATAAGCTAGAGGAATGTCAGAGTATTGAAGCTGAAATTAGTATCGTGCGTAAGCAATTAAAAGAAGCACGAGAGCAACAGAAGGAAAAAGCAAAGCGTCTTAAAGAATTAACCGGAAGCAGTATCAATAAACTTTTGAGACTTTCGGTTCAGGAAATAGAAGAGCGGATCAATAAACTAATAGATCCAAATGCACCCGATGCGAAAATGCTCCAACGGCTGATAGCTATTCAGGCGGAGTGGTTCGATCAGTTTGGTCGAAATGAGAAATTCAATGCACCTTTGATTAAGCGATCGCAAGTAGTAGCCGGAACTTGCATCGGAATTCCTAGAGATATTCAAGACATAGAATTTGACCTGTGTATTGTTGATGAGGCTTCAAAAGCTACGGCGACAGAAGTGTTGGTTCCAATTGCGCGATCGCATCGCTGGATACTCGTTGGCGACCCTAAACAACTCCCACCATTTCGAGATGAAGCCAGTAGAGATTCTGACTTTTTGGAAAAATACGAACTTACTCAGGATAATATTCGAGAAACTTTATTTGATCGACTGCTCAGAACACTCCCAGATGGGTGTCGCAAGATGTTAACAATCCAACATAGGATGGTAGCACCAATCGGCAATTTGGTCAGTGAGTGCTTCTATGATGGTCAGCTAAAAAGTGCCAGGACTGACTTAGATCAGTATCTTCGTAGTGTTTTACCACAACCTGTGACTTGGTTAACAACAACCAAACTTCCGAATAGTCGCGAACAGTCTGCCAATTCTAGCTTTAACAATATTTGTGAGGTCAATGTCATAGTTCAGTTTCTCAAACAGCTAAACCAGACGGCAGTAAACGCGCAGAAAAAATACAGTGTCGCTGTATTGACGGGGTATGCAGCACAGCTAAAGTTGCTCGATCGCAACCTTGCCTCAGAATTAAACAATTGGCAAGCATTAACAGTTGAGTGCAATACAGTGGATGCCTTCCAAGGACGCGAAGCTGATATTGCAGTGTACTCTGTGACTCGTTCTAACAAAGAAGGTAAAGTGGGTTTTCTACGCGATGCAGAACGATTAAATGTGGCTTTATCCAGAGGGAAAGTTGGCTTAGTCATCGTGGGAGATCACCACTTCTGTAGAACCTCACATGACAACCCATTACACCGAGTTTTGGATTACGTTGAAAGTCACCCTAAAAATTGCGCCATAAAGGAGCCTAACTTATGAGTTCAGAAGAATCAGTTTTTCTTACTTCCGAAGAACTACGCCGCTATGACAATCGTACAGGCTTCGATTTAGTTAGCTGTAAAGAAGTCGGATTGCCAGTTTATAAAATCACTGTTCAAGCTCTAACCCAACTCCGTAAACCGATTCCCCCGATAGAAGAATATGTCTTGAAAGCTATTAATGCTAGTTTATCCTCAGAAGTGGATATTGCTGGATTTCTTGGTCTCGAACCGTCTATTATCAGGGATGCAATGATAAATTTAAGGATGAGTGAGGATATTGACCTCATAGCTCCTGATGGCTCTCTGATGCAAGTTTGGAAATTGACTAAGAAAGGCGAAGGAACGCTCCGCGATGCCAAAATTATTGTTCCCGAAGAGCGAACATTTGATATAAATTTTGATGGGCTTCTACGGTATCCTCGCTGGTATGGGCGATTGGAATCACGTTTACTCAAGCAAAAAGACTTGCGTAATCAAGAAATCATAGAAATTGAACCATCTGCGAAAAAGCCACCCGAACTTTGCGATCTTAAACTCAAAGATGGGGACTCAATTATTCGCCAGATTGAGGGAGCAAGCAAAGCTAAATTCAAGCAAGATAGAGACCTTTTAGCCTTGAAAGCTATTGAGCGCAGACAGATATTTTTTCAACCTGCTTTGCTCCTAATTTATAAAGCAAAAGACAGTGATGATATTCAGGTTGCCTTTGCTATCGATGGTGTTCTTTCTAATGAACATGAAGCAGCTTTTGCTCGTGCTAATGGTGTCAAGAAACTTCGCTTACTAGAAGCATTGAGGGAAAGCGCACCCCGAAAGTTAGCAGAAGAAGTTTTAGGGCATGAATTTGTTGCTCAAGCTCCCTTACAAGAAGCTGAAGCACTGAAAGAAGAGGTATCTTCGGCTCAAGCTAAAATTGATACGGATCGAAATAGCGTTGCAGAGGCTGAAACGGATGAAGACAAGGCTGCTTTAGAGCAAAAAATTATTGAGCAAGAGCAGGAAATAGAAATTCTCAAACAGCGCTTGAATTCATTTCAAATTAGTTACCTAGAAGTTTACGACCACCCTGAGATTCTCAAACAGGCTATTCAAGACAGTCAAAAACGTTTGATGATTATTTCTCCTTGGATTCGAGCTAATGTTGTAAAGAAACAGTTTATTGAACAGCTAGAAAAACTACTTAAGTGTAACATACAGCTTTTAATTGGGTACGGTTTGGGAAAAGATGAAGATGATAAAAAATACCCATCCGATATCCAAGCTGAGAAAAATCTTAAAAAATTAGCGAATCAGTACAAAGATAATTTTATCCTTAAGCGTTTGGGAAATACCCACGCCAAAATTCTGATATCTGATGCGAAATTTGCTGTAGTAACAAGTTTCAATTGGCTTTCCTTCAAGGGAGACCGCGATCGCACGTTCCGGGATGAGCGAGGGACGCTTGTATCTGACCCCCAGAAAATTGATGAACTGTTCGATAGCTATAGGTCGCGATTTAACGATTGAATTTGAGGACAGAGCAAAAATGACTTATGCAAAGGGGGAAGGGTGAAATTGTGTCATTTTCAAGTTCACGATAATCCTTCCCTCCCTTTCCTCTGGTGATCGCTAACCAAACAACTCCTGTAACGGAATAGAAAATCGCGATCGATCCTGCCCAATAGCCGATCGAGCATAAGTCGCTTGATTGCGAATCGCTAAAATTTGCTCTTCATCGCGCAGCATCGACGGCGTAAACTGATAGCGCTGTTGTCGGAGGTCGTTCAAAGTCACTTTCAATTCATCCGGCTGTTTCCCTTGTACCCGATCGCGATAATAAATTTCCTCAGCACATTTTCTCACAGCATTGCCGACTTCTGCGGGTGTACAAAGCCTGTAATCTCTCAACAGAATCCGCCACTCATCATCTGTCCAAGGCGACTCAGAAGCATTACGAAACTCAGGAAAATATTTTTTGAGATGAAGATTGAAAATTTCATACATCGCCCCTTCGTGAGGCAAATCCACAAAGAAAATATCATCAAAGCGACGAATTAATTCCGGTGGTAACATCCCCAAACGGTTAACTGTCGCCACGATATAAATTGGGTATTGATGCTCTTGCATCCACGTTAAAAGCTTCCCCGATAAGCGCCTAGAAACGCCGCCATCTGCATTGGAATCCCACCCTGCAAAACCTTTATCAAAATCATCCCAATAGAGAATTGTAGGACTTAAAGCCTGAGTCAGTTCCAGCAATTCGCGCAAAGCTAAATCTGGTCTGGAAGAACCAACAATCGAACCCCAATCAGCCGCCAACAGCGGTACTCCCATCTTCTTAGCCGCAAGTTTAGCACTCAGACTTTTGCCCGTACCCGGCGGCCCCCAGAGAATCATTCCTTTGGGAAATTTGAGTCCGTATTTCTCTGCTTCTGGACTCAACAACGAAGCCACCTTTGAAAGGGACTCGTCTAGCAAGTCTAAACCACCTGCATCCGGCACATCAGCCTCGGCAATAAACTCTAAGCCTCGCCCCCGCAGCTTGTTAACCTTGTGGTCGAGCACCAACCGCGCTATTTCCTCCACAGTCGAAGCAAAAGCTAGCGATCGCTCCAAAATCAACTCGATCTCACCTTGGGGCAACCCCTGGCAAGCTCGAACCAAAGCAGTTTGCAACACCTCGTCGCCTTTGTCGCCAAGCCAAGGATTGCGATCGCAAAACAACTCCACCACCTTTTGCGCTGCAACTCGGGACGGTAATGGAGTCGTCAGTACGGGAATCAACGGCTGCAAGTTCACCGGCAATTCTATGTAGTTTTCCAGCATCACCCAAAACTGAGGAACCGCAGACCAAGATGAGTGATAGTAAGCATTTGCCAGTTGAAACCCCAGACGCGAACTCACCTGACCGGATTCGTCAAAATCTAGCACTCCCTCAAGAATGTAAATTCCCTCTCTCTTACTCTCTAATAGAAACTCAAGCACGTCAGAATCTGGGTGCAAGTCAGTATTTTGCAAGATACACTGACCGTCCCGACTCACAATTTCCTGCAAGCAACTGTACCCAGAGTTCCAAAAGAAAACAGGCAAATGCAGCTCCTGCCCCCAATTGTGAAACTGTGCTAAAACTCTGATTCGGTCAGGCGTGTAATACTCCAGCCCGACAATCTTAATGCCTCTTTGGGCCAAAGCGAGCCAGTCATTAATGATACGCATAAATTCAATGGTAAGAAATATTCAAAGGTACTCTTCTCATTGATATGCTACGGTCGAGCGTTGCCATCAGCCAACAGTTCTACAGCAGCCAAACCTCGTCTTAATTCTTAGGAATTATTTACCTAATTTCCTAAATATACATAATTATGTATTTCGGCTGCTCTCAAAAAAACACACCGAATTATTACATAAATTTATTTCAAACTAACAATTTTATAAATAATTGTTAATAGGTATAAAAAAAACTAATTATAAATTTGATGAAATTTGAGAGCGCCTAACGGCGCTGTTAGCCGTGAAGTAGTTTAATTAAATCAAATTTCATGGCTACAACAACAGCTAAAAACCATAACTCTCGCCCATCCAATGGAGCGGTGACTTTGAATGGCAAAAGCAATGGTGCTGCTAAGTCAAAGAGTCCAGCAACAGCTACCCAATCACAGGTCAGTCGCCGTTCGACACTCACTGTAGAAGAGCAAGCAGACGCACTTCTAGACCGCGTGCGAACTACCATCCTGAAAAAGTTTGGAGTCAAAATTCAACTGCGCGAAAAACGCCTCCAAACTAAGGTAGGTCACGCTACCAAGGAAAAACTAGGTTTGGATATTGCTGCACAGTTGAAAAAACGCGGCAAAACGATGAACTGGCAGCGTTGGAATAACGAAGTGTTTCCAGCTCTATTTGGTCAACCCGATGCACTGCGCCACGATATGGAAGTCATTGCGCTTGTGATGGCAAAACTATACGACGTTTTCGAGCTTGACCCGCAAGAAGCAATTAAAGGTCTTGTCAAATTCAATCAAGAATCGCTTGCTAAACGCAATAGCTATAACAAGCAGGATGAATCCGATGATGAAGATGATGATGATGTGGATGACTTAGAAGATGAACTTGATGCTGATGAAGATGAGGAAACAGATGAATCCGAAGAAGACTTGGATGAGGACAGCGAAGAAGACTTCGATACCGAGGACGAAGAAGATGAGGACGAAGAAGATGAAGACGAAGACTTAGAATAGTCTTTCGCCGTCACTCAATTTTATAGCTTTCCTTCACCACTGCTTTTGTCGAATATGTAAAACTCTGCTCTGCCTAAAAAAGGCTGAACAGAGTTTTTTTTCTCATATTATTAGAGTAGGTTAACTAACTTTAACTATAATAATTAGTTGGTTAAATTTTTCAACTATTTTAAGACAACTGAATTATCTATACAGCTATTGCTGTTATTTAAAAAATTAAAACTTTTTGATTAAATAAAAAAGGCAGCTATTGCTGCTGTGGAAATGAACAAAATTGAATTCAGGAAAGCTGAAAAATGACAGTTACTGAAAAAGCTTACAAGACTAATGCAACCCATATCGCTAAAGCGCAAAAAACTCACACAAAAGCGCTAGACAAGTGTATTAGTTACAACGATAAACTTCGCCTAATGGTACTAGAAGTTTTGAGAGAAGAATCAGGTCGGGAACTTGCAAGCGTTGCTCGCTTTAACGGCGGCGAATTTGATTGGGAGACACATAATGCCCAATTTCGCGCTGACTACAGCGAGACACCTTTAAAAGAGTTGATGCGTGCTAGTCGCATCCTATACGGATTGACCGATATGGATGCAATCCGCGATCGCCGCGCCAAGCATCGGGGCATTCGCAATCAACGGCTCGCCCGTCAGAGCAGCGGAGTCGCTTCAAGCTCCCAAAGTGTGCATGAAGAAGTGGATGTTGCTGACGACGACATTGATGATTTGGATTGAGTCGCTTGAGCAACTAAGAATATCAAAAATTGCCTGTTAAGGGCAACTTCCCTACTCCTCATTTTAGGAGTGGGGAAGCTTATTGCCACCCACCCACCCTTGAATTGAGAGCTATTTTATTTTGTTAGAGCTATATTTGACCTGGATGTGAATTTTAGAGGACTAAAAAAGGAGGAAAAAAGAGGAGAAAACAGCACAGTTATTACTCATTACACCTCGTAATTCCTACTTTTTCGGTCACAATAAGTATAAATGCTTATCATTTGTTGTAAAGAATTGTTGTTTTTGGCGTGATTTTCTGTACTCCGACACCTCTTGAATCCTCCTCAATCCTCGTAATAAGTACGGTAGTCGCATAGCAAGCCATGTCAAATAGACGTTATAGGGGGTAAAAATGAGCACTCTTTACAAATTAAGGGTTTTTGCTAGACTGCGATTAGAACTGTGGGAAGTTGGAGTTGCGCGATCGCACACGACAACAGCCAAGGCGAGAAAGTTATGGGGCAGTTTGAACTTTGATAAAACTGTGCGATCGCCAATCACCCTTGAAACTGGGAGTAAGGCAGTTGGTGCTCACGACGACATTGGGTACTTAAAGCGGAGCATTGCACTGCCAACCAGTTGGTGCAGTTCGGCCGGAAGCTAAAATCAAACCAAAGAGGAAGGGAAGATAAAGAGAGAGCAGAATAAAATCCCCCTCTCCCTGTGTTCTCCCCTTCCGTGCCATTGCAGTGCAAACGAATTAATATAGGTGAGACAGACGGACATCAGCCCTGGCTACTGTTGCATAACTTTGGAGAATTGGTATTACAACTACAGTAAAGAAACAATGGCAAGCTATACAAACTGGAATCGGGCGTTAATATCTTACTTTACCAGTGGCGTGTCGCGTGGTACTAAAGTCTATCTGAGTGTTGACGACGATGTACTTGATCGCATTGGTCTAGAATTCGGAAAAGATGCGATCGCCGATAACATTCGTGATGACTTTCTGATTGCCGTAAGAAAAAAAGTTATTGTTGACCGACAAGTTAATTTGGGCAACTTGCGAGGGTGTGATTATGACGGTTTACCCAAAAGTATTGCCTTTCTGAGTGCCACAGTCCTAGCCGCCTATCAGATGGGAGATGAGGAAAGAACATCAAAACTAGACCTAAAATACTTCAGGCGATTACAGGAAGTTTTAGATTTACGTGGAGATGGTCGTCCATTAGGGATGAACTCTGGAGATGAACAACTACTTTGGGAAGATTGGAACAAATGGCTAGAGAAGCAGGGATTCCTAGCTTCAGCACAACAGGGAAGCGGCAGACGGTATAAATACATTAATTACCCCATTTCTCAAACCCTAATCCGCCAAGCTGATAAAGACCGACTCATCAGATTATTTTACGAGAAGCAATGGAGAAGAAAATGGGATGTCCAGACATTGTTTACTTATGTCCGCAAAGAAGCATCTGGACTTTCCAAACATCTGAGCGAGCTCCTGACTGAATATCTAGAACGCGATGAAGCTGTCGCCGAAGCAATTCACGAAGTTTATGAACAGTGGCAAGATGAAGGTTATCCCCAACCTGGGACAAGAGGAAAGCGGACTGGTAATCGCAACATTTTTGCAGGATTGTACCGCGTTGAAACAGCTCCTTTTTTGGGGCTGGTTGATTACTATCTCTACCCAAAGCAGGGAAGGGGGCAGCAAATAGAATCAATGCAAGTTCAGTGTCAGAACACTGTACATACGTTGAGGATAGACCAACAACGAGCGGGATGGTATATGCCTGCATGGCCAATGGGTGCGACTGAATTGAACAATGACACCTCCTACCGAATTATATCACCCGCTAACCTTGGTTTCCTAATCTTACCTTCCCGTGACTTTTGGATACTGGTTCCCGACTCTGATAACCCCGATTCAGGAGAGTACGCATCTTGGGGAAGGCCGTCACTTGATGTGCCATTTATCCTACTTTGCAAACAAAAACTGTGCTCAGATATCGAATGTTTGCGTAATGCAGGTTTGCTGGAATGTAGCGATTCTCTAATCTCTGTATTTAATAATAATTCCCAGTGGGTAGAGTTCCACCAGTGCAAAATTGTTTCACTGGCTTGGGATAGAGTCTTTATCAACAATCAAGAACTTAAGGAGGCTTTGCAACCCAATGTCAGTTTATATATTAGCTTTTCTGGGGGATTGCGCGATCGCAATATGGGTGCATGGATAGAGGGTCATAGTCCTGAAGTGACTATCTTTAGCCGTTCCTCCACCGCTCCTGCTAAGTTACAAGTAACGCGATTATCGGATAATAACCCAATTATGGACGATTTTAAGAGGACGAAGACTCCCATTTCAGTCAATTTTCCCAGTCCAGGTTATTACCTCGTCAAGGCTACTTGTGGAAGTGAATCGACAAAGCGTTATATCCAAATTATCGGTTGGAGTGAACTATCAATTCAAGAACCGAAGGAGCGCGAATGGATACCAATTAATTCTGGGTATCGTATTTGTGGTAGCCTCATTGAACCAGTTTCTTAACTTACATTCAGAGGGGTGTATAAGGTATTATTCATGCAGATCAAAATACGCCTTACCAATCAAACTAGAAAAAAAGTATTGCAATGGCGAAACCAAGCTATCGCGACAAATAACTTGTCATCTCTTAAAAGTATTGATGCTCTTCTGTATCTTTCTGAAGGTCGTGCTATGGCTGAAGTAGCCGAGAGGTTAAGTCTTGCTAAACAAACTATAGGCGATTACATTCGCCCCCTTTTGTGTAACCTAGTTGGCAGCATAGCAGACAAGCAATCTCCAAAAAATCCACCTATATTAAAAGTTATTACTAGCAAAGCCAAGGAAGACGAGCGGGTAGCGGTTGCAACAAGAAATAATGCTATTCTTTATGGTATATTATCACCGATTATAAATCAGCTATCGCCCAAGATAGAAGCTCTCTCTTATCGCAACCAAAAACTTTTATACTGGCTGTCTGTACTTGGCTGCGGAACGAGAGAATCATTCAACAAAGCCTGTGAAGCCCTGAAACTTGAGGAACCAACAAGCATCTTGCGGAAGCTGAAGTTGCTGGGACATCTCGAAGTTTCAGAGAACGGCAAACGATGGTCTGCGGCCCCTACTGCTATTGTTAAAATTAGCTCAGACTCTGACTTTCCAGAATTTATGCTGTGTGGTCAACGCAGTATCTGTTTACTGAGGCAATTGAAAGAATATGCTGATGTAACATCAGTACACCAATCCAAAGGAGATGCACCACCTTGTATTCGTATAAAAATCAGCGCTCCAAGTCTAATTACTAGCAAGGTGCCGCTCTGCTATGTTGGTGAAGTTTCTCTAAAAATTGCTGAAATATTACCTGATATTGCAACTTGGAAACAGAGTCTCAGTACCTTACAGGGAATTGTGCCGAGTTTCTACGAGTGGGAACGCTTTGATGTTTATAAAGATTGTTTTGAGCCGTGTAGCTTTCCTAGCGAAACAGGGATGTACAAGCTGCATCAAGAATCAAACAACCATTTTTCCCGTACCCTATTTTATGACCGAGAGAATGATCTCTGGCGACAGGGAGATTGGTACGGCTTGCGATTTCTGCACTTATCACACACAAGCATAGTTCGTCAAGCGCTTTATTCTATCTCGAAACAGCGTTTAGCAATACCTGTCTCCCAGCGTTGGCCTGAAATTTACGAACGTGCGCTAGTGCTAGCATCTGGACAACTCCCGACTTATCAAAATCAAAACTCCTGGCTTCTGTACAAGAACGTGCCGATGGAAGTAATTTCTCTGCTAACTGATAAACTTAATGTAAAGTGCGAAGAGGTACCTGCCAGTGCATGACTTAGTTGGAGCATATCAAAGACTCGATCGCATCTATCAGCTATATATCAAAAGTGCTTTCCCCCTGCGTTACCGCGCTTTGGCTGATGAACGGGATACACTCCTCCAGCAACCAGGTATCTTGAGTCAGCCTCCCTTAGTTGAGCCAGTCCCGATTTATCCATCATCGGGGATGAATTTATCAGCCGCAGCCAATCAACTCCCCTCCGAATACCACAACTTGGCACAACTTGGGCAAATGATTTTCGATCCGGGAGTCCAGCTTTATCAACACCAGTGGGAAAGCCTGCGGGAAGTGCTGGTTAACCAGCGAGATTTAGTCGTGACTACTGGTACGGGTTCCGGTAAAACCGAGTGTTTCCTATTACCACTACTAGCACAATTAGCACGGGAATGCAGCACTTGGTCAGCTAATCCTCAACCGCCAAATAATCATCGCTGGTGGAATGATAATGGTAATGGAAATCGCATATCTCAATGGGCTCACACTCCGCGACCAAAAGCCCTCCGCGCTTTGATTCTATATCCACTCAATGCCTTAGTTGAAGACCAATTGCGTCGATTGAGAAAAGCACTGGAAGCACCCTCAGTACACCAGTGGTTAGAGCGAGATCAACGTGGCAATCGGATTACTTTTGGTCGTTATACCGGACAAACGGCAGTTTCAGGAATACAGACAGACGATAGCATCAGACGACTGAGGAATGAATTAAGGGAGATTGAACAGCAGCGGCAACAGGTAGATAGGGCTATCCAAAACAATCCGTCTCTACTTCAGGATATGCCAGATTTGCCTTACTACTTCCCGCGACTCGATGGCGGTGAAATGTGGTCTCGGTGGGATATGCAAAATAGTCCGCCGGATATTCTGATTACTAATTACTCGATGCTCAACATTATGATGATGCGGAGTATCGAGAACAATATCTTTGATGCAACTTGTAACTGGCTGGCAAGCGACCCAGAAAACCAATTTTTCCTAATTATTGACGAACTTCATGCTTATCGCGGTACGCCGGGGACAGAGGTTGCTTATATTCTGCGATTGTTGTATTCGCGTTTGGGATTGACACCAGACTCACCACAACTGCGGATTTTGACAACAACGGCAAGTCTCGATCAAAATCAGCAAGGTAGAGACTTTTTGCGTGAGTTTTTTGGACGCGATAATTTTGCCTTCATTACAGGGCAACAAACCCCACCAACATCAGGGGCAAGATTCAATCTTTCGACCTATCAAAATGCTTTTGCCCAGTTTGCTCAGTCAGTACAAGCTGACCCATTGCAGGAAATGCAACCGCCCGATCCAGCATCAAATCAGGTGCGGAATGCTATGTCTAATTTGGCTATGCAGCTTGGACAACCAGCGGTATCTGGAATAAGTGCGGAACAACATCTTGGCGAAGCACTCGCTACTCTAGGCGCAGCAGATGTACTGAGGGATGCTTGCCGCGAAGTGGATCGTCTGCTTAATCCAAGTAATCCTAATCTTACAGTTCGGGCTACGAAAGTTATAGACCCATACAACTCAAATAATCCAACAGATTTAGACCGTCAACTTTTTCCTGGGGCTGCAACTAATGGGTTAGTATCTGATGCGATGCGGGGACTGCTTTTGGGATTGGGAATGTCTCAACAAGTGAGTACAAGGCGATCGCCCCAACCTGTACGCGGTCATCTATTCTTCCACAACCTGCAAAACTTATGGGCTTGCTGTAACCCTGACTGTACCGACGATTCAGCAGTCGATCGCACTATCAGGAATAACGATCCGAATCCTCCGACTGTGGGTGCAATTCATGCCACTCATTGCCTTAGCTGCTCCTGTGGTTCTCGTGTTTTGGACTTAATTATTTGTGAAGTGTGTGGAGAGGTTTTTCTTGGTGGTTACAGAGCTACTCAACGAATAGGAAACACAAATGTAGAAATTCTTACACCAGATCAACCCGATTTAGAGGGAATCCCTGACCGTATTACTCTCAATCAACGCTACGGAAATTATAGAGTTTTTTGGCCTTTGCCTGGAGAGACACCTGTTTGGGATACGCAGCCACAAGACCCAGAATGGACGCTTGACAAGATAAAACGAAAATGGGTTCGCGCCAAGCTGAACCGGAGTACAGGCGCGATCGCACAGAATAACGCTCAACCACAAGCAGAGGAAATACCGGGGTGGCTGTATCAAGTGGTTGGCAATCATCCAGAAGAACGAGCATTGCCAAGTAAATGTCCTCGCTGTGATGCTGACTATGGAAAACGAGACAAATTTCCTACTCCCCTGCGTTTCCACCGCACCGGATTTCAAAAAGCTTGTCAGGTACTTGCTAGTGGACTCCTGAGAGAAATGCCATCACAACAAAGCCCTACAGGAGCTTCATCTCGCAAGTTAGTTATCTTCTCCGATAGCCGCCAGGATGCGGCGAAGTTGGCAGCGGGAATGGAGCGAGATCATTATCGCGATATGGCGCGGATGTTGTTGATTCAGTCTTTCCAAGATTATTGGAATGATCTTGTAGCCTTTCTCCGCATCACTTGTACGAATAACCAAGCAGCACTGGCTAGATTACAGGCTTTAAATCCCAATCTTCATGCTGCGGTAACATCATCCAGTTGCCTAGACGATATGGAAAGGCGCAACCGATTTGGTAATGCCTATTCTACCCAGGTAAATGAAGCTGTTTCCTGGGTGATGGATTCACCCCCATTCAACCCGCAAGCTCGCAACCAATGGGTCGATTTACTCCAGCGCTACCCACAGCGAATTCTTCTTTTAGATTTGCGACGAACAGTTAGAGATAAGCTACTAGAATACGGGATTTGTCCGGGGGGAACGGATTTTAAAGCTTTAAAATATTCACTTGGGCAAGGAAGTGGTCAAAATTGGCAACCTTGGTTTGATTGTTATCACTGGGCAAGCAATTCAGTCACACCAATTGTCTCTCCCACACCGCAACAGAGCAATCACATTAATCGGTTAGAGGATTTGCTAACCGCTGAGTTGCTGTACGCTATTTTCCCACACATAGCTCGGACAATTGAAGGACTTGGACAGGGTTGGGTTAGCTATCAACTTCAAGGGAATCCAACACCTAGTCTGATTCAAGCAACTGAGGCAGTTATCCGACAATTAGGAACTCGTAAATTGCACCGCTATTTCCCTTATTTCCGCCTTGGCAATAACTCGGATTTATCAAATTTTGCTCAACGTTATATTGCGAGAACGGGTTTAGCATTAGCCGACATCCAGCAACAATTAATCCAGTCGCAAGTTGGCATACCCAGTAATGGAGGACTTGCACTCGATCCCGATCGCCTCTATCTCGTTCTACCACCAGAAGCCAATCCTGATGGTTCGCGTCCGGGATTCCGTTGTCTGCAATGCAATGCTTTCTTTCTTCAACCTGCTGCTGGGGTTTGCCCCGAATGTAACAGCGATCGCCGTTTTGACAATCCCAACAATCCCACAATTCATCTGACACCCGGACAGACAACAAGCGATTTTGATTACTATACCTATCTCTCAGAACAATCGGGCCAGCCCTTCCGCATGAATGCAGAGGAATTAACGGGTCAAACTGACAAGAAAGAGCGAACTAAGCGTCAGCGCTGGTTTCAAGACATTTTTATTAATGACGAGAACGGACGGGTTCAGGGAATCAATTTACTGAGCGTAACAACGACAATGGAAGCAGGGGTTGATATTGGTGCACTCCTAGCAGTAATGATGGCAAATATGCCACCACGCCGATTTAATTATCAACAGCGGGTAGGTCGTGCTGGCAGACGTTCTGCGGGAGTTTCATTAGCTGTTACCTTCTGTCGAGGCAGAAGCCACGATGACTTTTACTTTCAGCGTCCTGAAAGTATTACAGGGGACCCACCCCCACCGCCTTATGTTGATATGAAGAGTCAAGAAATTTTTCAGCGCGTCCTCAGAAAAGAGGTGTTAAGGCAAGCTTTCACAGACACGGGAATCACTGCGTCTTTAGGTGGGACTGACAACGTACACGGTGAGTTTGGTGATGTTGCTAATTGGCCTAATTATGAAGTAGCGATCGCAGGTTGGTTAAACAATCCAGCCAATGAACCGAAGATTTTGTCAGTTTTAGATATTTTGCGGGTGCAAACAACATTACCGAATGCTAGTAATTCTCAAATGTTGAATTATCTCCGCGATCAACTGATCCCCGACATTCAAACTGAAGTCAATGACTCTACATACACTCAGAATGCACTGAGCGAACGTCTGGCAAACGCGGGGTTATTGCCGATGTTTGGCTTCCCGACGCGGGTGCGTTTACTTTACACGCGCTGGCCGTCACCTGGCGCTCAATGGCCACCAGAGACGGGAATAGTCGATCGCAACCTTGATGTGGCTATCAGCCAATTTGCACCCGGCTCTGAGACTGTCAAAGATAAGGCGGTTCACACTGCCTGTGGTGTAGTTGAATTATATCCTCAAGGCAACACAATTGCTTCAGATTCAGGGTTTGCCCCTGCACTACCAAATGGCAACCAATCTCTCGGACTTTGTAGTAACTGTCAAGCGGTAATTTACCCGCACATAATCTTAAATCAACCACTACCGGGCGGTCAAACACCGCCAACAACTCAATGTCCAGTTTGCGGTGTAAATGATGCGATGCGTTGCATCGATGCCAGGGAACCCAAGGGATTTTTTACAGACTTGCAACCAGAGGACTTTGATGGGCAATTTGAGTGGCAACCGCGATCGACACGACCTTCTTTGAGTATCCCTACGAATGATGGCACGCTTGCAAATAATGGCACACCTGCATCTGTCCTTAATGCTTCTGTATCTGCATTCAATGACAATATCATTTCGGTTAATGATAATGGTGGCACTGGAGGGTTTGACTTCTACGAAAGAGTTAGGATTGATAATCGACATAAATCAGGGGCTTATGCTGTATCTAAGCAAAACAGTTCGGTTAGTACATCTGGAGCGGTTTATCGGGTAGCTCTACTATCTCAACGTAAAACAGATATCCTATTAGTAAATATTCAGGAATGGCCTAATGGCATATTTGCCAATCCAACTACAGTTGAAGGTCGTGCTGCTTGGTATTCTTTCGCGTTTTGGCTGCGGGTAGCGGCTGCTTCTCTTCTCGATGTGGATGCACTGGAGTTGCAGGCTGGTTTTCGTTCATTAGAGCAGAATGGAGCGATTATAGGTCAAGCTTTTCTTTGCGATCAATTGGAGAATGGGGCGGGTTATTGTCGGTTTCTAGCCAAACCGAATGAGTTTCAACAACTGATGGATCGGGCAGATCCAACAATTTCAAACAGCATTGCCTGGAAATGGACGAATCCTCACGAGCACGGAAGTGATTGTGATACTTCCTGCAATTTGTGTTTGCGGGACTATCAAAACCTTGCTTATCATGGGTTATTGGATTGGCGACTGGCTTTAGATATGGCACGATTGGTGGCTAATCCTGCGTCGGCGATCGCTCTCAACTCTTCTTGGGGCAATTTTCAGAATCCTTGGCTTAACTTAGTCCAAGGCCCAATTCCGGCGGCACTTCAACGCTTGGGTTATGGTGCGCCAGTGCAGTTTGAGACTCTCACTGGCTACGTTCATCAAAATACTCGACGGCGGACAATCAAAATGATTCGACATCCTTTATGGAATGATGACCATCCAGAGTGGATTGCAGCGGTGGCGATCGCGCGATCGCAGTATCCTGGTTATCAGGTGGAGGCTGCTAACCCGTTTATGGTACTGCGGAGACCGGGAGATTGTGCGTAGATTTTTGTCTAGCAAATCATTTTTGCTTATAGCGAGTGGCGCTTGGTGTTTGACTGTTTCTAAAAAGCGGTTCCCAATTTGTACTGGGTTTATGAAAAAAAGGTAATGTATTATTGGGACAACTATAATGATGGCAGGTTAAGGCTCCCGACTCACGATAGCCTACGGATGATTTTCCAGAAGCAAGCCGGCAATATTTTTCTATGAAATCACCATATTCTGATTTCGATATTTGGTGGCTATCGAGAATATCCATAATTTCTTGGCTTTTATAGCCAAGCATGGGTTTATAATAGATAATTTCACTGTTCTCAGGAGCAAATTCTATACTAGCTAAGTTGAATGATGTAGCCTGAACTACATACATAAAGATAAACGATGACTGTTGATATGCAGGATATTGTTCGAGTAACTTATTGATTTTCCGAATACATTTGGCGAGTTGATTACCAGAACCGTTAGTATAGTCCATAAATACAAAAACTGATGTTTCATGGTCTCCTTTACCTGCTTGAAAATACTCGCTCAGAGGTCGGATTTTTTTGCCATCAGTAGAGCTAGTAGCCGTAAGAGCCGATCTTTCATAAATTGCCCACAGTCGATGTTGACTTTCAACAGATGTATCTGAAGGTGAAGGCAACATAGCATATCTAATAATCTTATTTCTCAACCATTTTTTAAATTCAGCTTCATTATCTTTCAAACCAACTTTAGGATCGTCACGAAAAGCTTTCCAAAGATTCTCTTTTGTCAGAAGTAAGTCAAGTAATTTTTCCTGTAAATTTCGAGTAGCTGATTCAATATCAGTTTTTGAGAAAAACTGAAACTTACTCAAAAGTAAATGTGCTATGTTTTTATCCATATTAGTTTCAAATTGATTCAGCCAGTCTCGGATTTTTTTCGTTGATATAGAACCTTCCCAGTGAGAAAACCTATCATAATAAGCTTCGCTGTCTGTTTTTTCATCAAATAATAAAGTATTTTCTACCTGTCTTTCTTCTGGCAAAATAGAAGATATAGGTCTTCTATAGGGGTTCATTATATCTGACTGTTTTCTTCGCAATAATTTAATTTCCTTAGTTATATCTCCCTTTAAGTTGAGGTACTGATTAGAATCTTTTTGGGTCATATATTCGACATTTTTTCTTATTAAATTCTTTCACGGGAACGGAAGATATCTTGGAAAATTAAGCTAGTGAGGGTGTACCTATATGGTCTTTGCCCGAACACTTCTAAATACTCCGCTCCTAACTTATTTTTAAGTTCTACACGTGCTCTATTCAACCTATAATCAGCTTTTTCATCGGACAGTCCATAAAAATATGAAATTGAACAAGCATCCTTCAATTTCAAAAGCTCTGGAATAGACTGCCTTCTCCCACCGCTAAAAAAGAGAATATTCAAAAAAGCCTCCGATTCTTCCGAAAACTTGAAACTGTCCCGTAACTCTGAGAAATATGATAAGGCGTAAACTCGATAAGTATTACTGAAAATTCTTCTAGCAGTTTCAATACTAACCAAAGTGTGGTGGGGTTCTGCTTCTGCCCAAAGCAATTGGCCAATAGTTTCTACATATCTTGGAACCCCTCCAGAGACTACTGTAATAAAATCAATTACTTCCTCTTCAAAAGGATAAATTTTATCAGTCGTTCTCAAAGTAACTGAACTGTTTTTTGTTTCTATATATTCTTTCACTTCTGAGAAAGGTAGAGAAGTTAAAATTTTAAAGTTAAACCTAGCCTCTTGTAACTGTTTAGCTTCTGAAATAATTTGACTGTAGTATTCTTGAGTGACACTTATACACAATCCCCAACCCGGTCTGGTTGAAAATTTTTCGGACAACCCGTGCAAAAAAGTCATAAAATATGAAAGTTTTAGTTCTAGGTTGGAAAAAAGGAGTTCTACTTCATCAAAAGCAATTAATATATTCTGTTTCTGCGTTCGATTCAGCATTTCC
Organism: Microcoleus sp. BR0-C5; assembly: GCF_036705045.1. Lineage (NCBI taxonomy): Bacteria > Bacillati > Cyanobacteriota > Cyanophyceae > Oscillatoriales > Microcoleaceae > Microcoleus > Microcoleus sp. BR0-C5. The sequence goes on along the minus strand of NZ_JAUBTR010000012.1, from coordinate 79,273 downwards.
AAAAAAACTTCAAATAAATCGATAAACTCTATCTTCTCGAATAATACTTCATCTTGTTTAGTCAAACATCCTTCTCTAATCAAAACGTTATACATCTTGGTAAAAATAGCTCCCAGAAGACTCTCAAAGTGCTTATCAGGCTGGCTGGACGCTGCAATAGGCGTAACTATCTCAGAGAATTTAATGGGTATGCAAATGCCTTTTCTATCATGAAATTCTTTGGCTATAAGATTTAATAAAGTTGTCTTGCCATATCCATAATCTCCAACAAAAAATAGTTTTATTGGTCTCTTTATATTGAGTGATTGTCTAACCTCTTCCAGGAGATTGGTAATAAACTTCGTATGAACAATTGTAAATTCATAGTTTTGCTCTAATACTGACATAGCAGAGCCAGAAGCCACGTAGGGATTTAGAGCAGGCGGTACAAGGTTTCCCTTAACATCTTGATAGGACATACTTAGACAGCAATAGCAGGTTCTAGAAGTTTGATAAATCCGTAATTGACTCCTCGAATGTCAATACACTCAATTCCCATATTACGGGCAAGCTGAGACTTGGTTGTCCTTAATTCGATGCGGTGAGTCAGTTGCAACTGAATCAGATGTTTTTTAAAGTGTTCTTCCGTATAATCTGATCCTTGCGTCATAATTCTATCACGAATCTGAGCAACTGGAACTAGACCCAGACTTTTCTGGGCAATATCACGGTAATTTTTTAAAATAAAGTCTAAAAGGTTTAAGTAATTGTCAATTTGTATCTTGTGTCTATAAAACAGATCGAGATAACCCACCCCTGGATTACCAACATAGCTATAGCCACAATGTTGTATTAATAATTCTTGAAGTTTAGCCAGTTCAGGGTTTTCTGATAATTGATACTTTTCAAAAAGTAAAAATCTATCGTTACTGTAAGTTTTAACAATTTGGGAATACTGAGAACAAATTTGAGTTAAATTTTCATTAAACACTTCAAGAGAAGAAGACTTTTTAGCCAGAGTCTCTAAGGGCTTGATAACTTCTATTTTAGACTGAACCGAAATTGATGCTCTGGTTTTTTCAGGCTTAGTTTCTGAATATAACTGACCATCTAATTTATAAATATCGAGAACATAAAAACCCGCTAAATAGTTTTTTATAGTTGTAGCAGACATGGGCGTTCCTACTGGCTTTCCTTTATGTGCCTTATGAGTAACTAGCTTACCTTCCAACCAAGACAATGCAGCCTTTAATATCTGACCGTTATTAGCTACAAGCCCTTCCGCCAGTACCCTCATGTCCTCTTCATAATACTCTTTTGGTAAGTAAAAAACTGGAATTATCTTGGACATAGTACCTTTAAGCGTATAAGTAAAAGGTTGAGTCTATTGCAGTAAACACTAAGGTCACAATATTTTACTGCTCTCTGCTATACGGGTTAAGACCTTCTGAAGGCAACTTACCTTCTCAAGGTTATCACCAAATCTGGCGAATAGGCAATTGGTTAAAGCGTTATGGTCTCGCCTTGAGAGGAGAACTCATAGACCTCAGATCCTCGGTAAGCTTTGCTAACGCAACCTGGAGCGAACAGAAGTGGTAGAAACACCATCTGCCGGAAGAGACCGATCGCGAGCGGTCTGTTAACAAATGAGCTGGAGTCCTCACTCTTTAAAGATTAATCTCGACGGCGAAGCATAATCTCTAGATGCCCCTTTTTGTACAAAGTCTTTAAGAGTTCCCATACCTCCTGATTATGTGGCAAATTTTGAGGAAGTTGACTAATGGCGATCGCACTGTTGTCAGAGCTAATGGCATTTAAAAGCTGTCTTTCTTCCTCCTGAAGATTTTCATCTCTTTTAAAATGAATTTCTTTCAATTTATCCTGAAGAACCTGACCGCGTTCAAAAATAGATTTGAGTTCTTTTATGTGTTCTTCCAGGTTGGTTAAGTTGTCGAGCGCAGATGGCAACTTTTCTCTTTGTAATGATAGCTGTGTTTTTAAATCAGTAAGTTGACTCAAAAACTCTGTCACATCGTGGCCGAGTGCTTGGGAAATAAAGGAAAAATCACGTTCTAGTTGCTCCCATTCTGAAACCAAACCTTCGCAGAATTTTTGCAATTTTTCCCACAAAACTCTTTTCACAATGTGGTAAGACCCATCCCGGTCTTCATCATCAAATTTGCATCGATTTTTCAAAGGAGATTCATTAATTGAAATTAGAGTCAGTAACGCTTCGTAGCGATTTAGTATTTGCTCGAAAGCTTCTCGACGCGATCGCCGCTCACCATTAATTTCGTCTTCAAGTTCAACCAAAGGTTGTTGCAGTATATCGTACTGTCTAAAACTATCAAGCTGATTATTGCTGAAATGCGTAACAACCCGGTCAACAAAGTCATCATCATAACGCATCAAGCGAACTGGGTCGTTATTCAAATTCTCTCGTAACATCTGTGCCCGATTTAGAATAATCCGCCACTTCTCTAAACCGTCTACCAACTCCTCAAGTATTAATTTAGTGCTTTCGCAAGTTGACAAAAACTGCTGAGAATGCTTTAGTTGACGATGCAATTCCAGTATATCAGTTTCATTTGTTTTAAGCGAACTAGCTAGACTTTGGCAATCTTTATCTAGCTGATTCACTTGCCTTTCTAAAGTCTTTCTGTGGTCATTAAGACAAGCTTCCAGATCGCTATGACTCTCAATATTCTGACTAACTTTAGAAGCATTTAAGTCTCTGGTAAAGTTTTCTAGCTTGAGTTTAATTGCACGCAGTTCTTTTTGCAGAGTTGAGCGTTTTTCAAGGCAAAATTTTTCCAGACGTTCCCGTTCGGATTGTATATTTCTATGAACTTGGTCGAGAGCTACCTCGGACTCGTGATTAGCATCAAGAATTTTTTCCTGCTCATTTATCTTTTCGTTGATTTCATGTAAGAGTGTCTCATCAAAAGTTTCAAGTAAGGAAGAAACTAGAACTCGAAGTTCTTTTAATTGACCATTTAGCTCATCTGGCTCTAATTCCAAACTAGCTTGGCGGACAACATCCGTCGAACGCTCCCACTCTATATAGCGTCGCCGTTGCAACCATTCGAGAGCTTCTTGAAACTCTTCTTGAAGATAGCCAAGTAGTTTAACTGCTTTCCATAACTGTGAATATTCTAATGCTTTAACATCTTGCTGCCCCCACCCCGTTTTTACTGTTTGTATTCTCCCTTGTAATTGCAGTTTCTCTTGAATAAACGATTCCAAAGGATGTTCTGTAAATTTAATTTTGGAATTTCCTTCTTTGCGTTTGGCAATTTTCTCCCCACTCATCAGACCGTGTTGTTTGAAAATTGCTAAAACACTGGGTAGGCTAGAACTCGCCATTTCAAACAAATTTTCAAATTCTTCTTTGGAAACTTGATAGAACTGACGACCTTTGCGAACAGATAAAGGTATCTTTTCCAACAGTAACTTATATTTTCGTAACGTCGGATTCAGACTATTGTAGAAAGACTTATAATCGGCAAATAAGGCTTTACATTTCTGATAAAACACTGATTCGATCAGTTTACTCTCTGAGCCATTTACACCCTTTAGACCCACAATTTCCCAAGTTTGAGGCGAAATCGCTGGAAACAGCAATCGCATGGCATACTGGTGACACTCTTGGCGATGGTGTTCTAATCTAGAGCGATCGGCTTTACTGACTTCAGGATTTTTTGAGAGCCAGTCTTGAATATAATGAGACAAACTCAGCAGCGTACAAACCGAACATTGTTCAGCAGATATGACTTTGCGAAGTAAGCCGAAGGCTGTCGGATATTCCCCTGCAAAACTTCGACTTAACTGAAGATGGAAGTCTACTTGGTTAGTTCCCGCGATCGCAGTTAAAACTTGTGGGACGATAGTTGCTTTTTGGTCAAAACTCAAGTATAATCGCCAATCTAAATGAGTTTCTTCTGGGGGTTTAAATTTCATTAAACCGGAATTTTTACTCCCAACACTGATAACAATAGAACGCTTGGGGAAATCAGCATTATATCTCTCAGGAGCGCCTGTTAATAAGTTAAAAAATCCAAATCTGTCTTCCTTCCACTCCCCTTTATAACGCCAAGAAAAATTAGCTTTTTGACCCCCTCTCGAAACTGGAAAAAGTAAAGGTATAATTTCATATTTGATAATCGTTGTTGCCATCTCTTCTTTTTTAGCATCGTTCCACTCTCCAAACCATTGCTGACGAAATCGATTAAGGATTTTATCTACAACTGTGGGGATGGTTGTCTGAAGAAGAGCGACTAAAGCAAAGCTACGCTCTGTAGGCTGTATAATATGCAGACCGTAAAAATTGTCATCTTCTGCTAGTTTTTTCAACTCCTTTAAGAGGTTAAATTCTTTAGCTACGGTTTCAGAAACACCTGAGGGAAAACCAGCGAGTAGCTTGATTACCTCTTGTCCTTTTGGGTGTTTTGGAAAGGATATCAACGGCTCCAAGGTTTTGATAGTATTGTTAATTTTGTGTTGTTCCGTGCCATATAACTGCACTTTTCCTTCTAGATAATCCTGAATCAAATCTAAAGGAGTGTAGGGAGGCTGATTATTTTGGGCAAAATGGATAATGCGTTTGAATACTTCAATGACCGTGCGAGGACCATTGCTGATATCTTTTCGAGCGCACAATTGTCCCAAACTTTCAATTGTTGCTGGATGTGCCAACTGGTTTTGCTGCGCCTTATCTTCCAGAAAATTGGCACACAAAAAATCCCAAAGCTCGCCTGCAAACTCAGAGTTGTACGCATCAGCTAATCTAATGGAGACTTTTTGCTCCTTCATACGGTGAATAATATCACCAGCTTGTTCTTCAATAGCTGATTCAGTTGGAGTAGTCGGCATACTTAGGATTAATGCAACAGGCACAGAACCCAAAGCTCGCATTCCCTTAACTAAATTGCTCAAAATCTGGATGCGAACGCTAGCACCTTCTTCTGTTCGCAGGAATTCTTGGCTTTCATCGGCAAATATTGCTAAACCTGCAAAACCTGCTTGTCGCAGGATAGAAACTGTCTCCTGCCAAAAATTCAAAACATTATCCGTATTTGTAGTGTCATTTTTTAAGTGTTGAACAATTTTTAAAGCTTTGTCTTCTGATAACTTGTACTCGATCGCTATTTCTGCTGCTATATTTTGCTGAGACTTCAAGCCATATTTGCGATATAGCGTCTCAATTTGAGGAATAAGTTCTGGTTGGACGCACGTTTTTATCCAGCCATAAGTGGCAACCATCAAGTCTCCCAGTTCTTTAAACTTAAACGGCGGCACTGCTACTATCTTATGCTTCTGACACTGCTGCCATAAATAAATTAGTGTTGCTGTCTTGCCATAACCGTAGTCAGCACTTATGTAGCCGTTGACAGGTTTACCCTTACAAATTTCCTCAATCAAATGGTCTTTTAGAGTTTTTACTAACTCAATTGAGTCATAGGTGCTTGCATATAAATCATAAATTCTGGCTACTTCTTGAGGATCGTTTTCTATCTGGAAGGGATTGACTGTATCGACAATTGCTTGGATTGAGTCTAGTTGTTCTAATAATCTTTTCATGGATTGTAAATATAAAATTTGTCTCGGAGAATGTCAATTTTTACCTAAAGTAACTGAGTCCAATCAGGGGATTTAGTCAGCATTACCCATTGTCCGTACCCCCCTTCATAGCCACAGTCAAATAAGCCACCTTGGTCATAATCATAGGTACATTTAGCATTATCTATGCTACCATCTAATCCACTCGGATCTAGCAACAACATTTGACAGATAGCGTCTTGAACTTCTTCCCGTAAGAAAATCTTGACTCCATAGGTTCGTTGTCGCTGTTTGTAGATTGTGTCTACTGCCTGAAGTAAAATAGGAGCGGCACTGAAGTAGCGGCGACTGAAGTTTTGGTATTTGCCTTCTGGTTCTATGACACTGGGCGATAGCGATCGCAACCAATTGAGGACACCCGCCACACTCGTATCACTAAATGCTATTTCACTGGTAGGTAGTTCAAACTTCACAGCAGCCTTTTCAATTACTTCTCCAACTAGGGACTTTTTTTCGGGCGGTGATAAAACAACTTCTTTTCGCAACCAGAGTTGTTGTACAACTGTAGCATAAGTCCAAGAAAACCTTTTTTCAGCTTCTTCTTGGTGTAGATTATAAATTACTAAATGTAAAAAATCTCCTAGCAATTCGGGGTTAGACTCTTGAATTTTAGCTGCAACTTGGCCAAGAGGTGTCAGTGAGGGTGGATTTTTTTTTGAAATAATTGAAAGATTCCGCAAGAATGGAAATACCACCTTTTGGAGAACGGAAAGCCCTAAATTACAACTAGCTCCAAGTTGTTCAAAATTTGTTTCTTTATTTCTCAAAAAATCAAGAATTATAGCTACTCTTTCTAGCGTAGTATTTTGCTGAATATGTAAAGTTAATTTATTGCTCATAAAGCGCGTTCTAAAGTATCTAACCAAGCAGTCAAATTGTGCATAATCCGATATTCTCGGCTGGTTCTCAATTTATCAATACTTTGACAAAAGTAACATGAATGTTGCGTAGATTTTTTGAGTTCCTCTAGACCAGTTTTAGTAGTTTCAAAACCGCGTCTAACGGTAATTTGAATTTGAGAAGTACCCGGAAAAAAAATGCTGCCGAAGGCTCCTGCTTTTGACCAGGTTGAGCTATCTAAGCTATGGGGTACAAGGGAGTTGTTGCGGAGGCGATAAAAGCTGTTTGGGCCGCCAATGCCAAAGCAGTGAACTTTCATGTTTTTTTCGCGGGCGATACTGCCAACAATCTTAAACAATGCCAAACTAGATTCAGAAATCATATTAACGCTGCCGTTGGGCCCTGACGTTCCCCAAGAGCCAAAGCCGATACGGGTAATACCCATTTTTGCATAGGTTTCAATGCAGCGATTGATTTGGTTGATAGTGCGTCCGTGTACGGGGGCGATCGCGCGTTCTTGTACATAAACAGGCATTTTACCGAAAAATTTTTCGCAATGGTAAAGCGTTTCGCGAACTTTGTACTCCACTATTTCCTCTGAATCAGTTGAGATGGGTACGATATCGGGCAATACATACCCATCTGCCCAGGTATTATTGCGATAAAAATTATCTAAAAATTCCAGCAGTTGATCGTAAGTAAATTTCCCCTGTTGCACCTGATATGCACCGCAATCTAGCCAGACTTCCGAAATGTTTCCCACATCTTTTTGTTGACGAAAGTATTCTGTCGTAGAAGCTGGGCACGTTATCGGTGAGTAAAGAACGTTTTCAAAGGGATTACGCCGATCGCCGCTAGAATTCCACAACTGCCGACTGCGTTCAATCTCAGGGCCCCCAGCACTTACGGCAGCCACAAACTTGGGAATTGTCAGGAGAATATTAGAGCATAATATCTTTTCCCAAACAACCAAAGAGCGGCGTTTACCAGGATCAATTTGTACCCGATCAAATCCCATCTTGTTGTAAAACCCGTTAGCTTCTATGTCCAACGGGCATTTTAGGCGCAGTTTTGTAATGCCACACTTCCTGCCGTGTTCTTCCCATGCAGAAATAAGCTGACGACCCATGCCTTGCCTGCGGTGGTTGGGAGAAACGCAAAGATGGTAAAGGGTAGATATTTTGTCTCGACGGTGATGAAAGTGGAGAAAGCCGAAGGGGAGATAAAGAATTTCACTCTTTGCGATCGCTTCTACCAAAACAGCCTGATTCACAAAGCCTATCTCTTGCCGATGGGTATCGGCAAGCGCTTTAATCTGAAATAGCTCCTCGCTCGAAGCAAATACTATCCTTGACTCCAGACACGCAGTCGGCACGCTTACCTCACTCTGATAGGGAAACTGTTAAAAAATGTACGGTAATCTGTAGGTCTTATCTTGTCTGATTACAGGTTGCGATCGTAATGTAGACCAGGCGGCTATCTGTATAGATGGCGTTAAGGTCTATATCCAACGAGCGGGATAACAATTGCAGGCACTTCTGGTATTGGCTGCTGTGTAGACTGTAACGGGCGATCTATTACAGCTTATTACCTTTAACTAAGATGGAAGGGTAAAAGGGTCAATCCTTGCTGGATTCATTCTTTTTTACCCCTCTACCAAGTTCTTTGTCCTTATGTTCGCGGACTACTCTCTCCAGTAAAAACGCTGACAAGTTACTTACAGGGCGCTGTTCTTCCATCGCCCACTCTTCAAGCCAAGCGTAAATCGGATCTGGCAGATAAACAGTTACTCGTTTCGTCACAGGAATTTTGAGCGCATTTCTTCCTATCATGTCACGCCTGCGTTACTTTCACACTACTTTTTCAAGTCTAACAGCTTACACGCTGTGTTTAAGTGTTGCAGACGAGGTGCATAGGTGCTATGCTAAGGTCGTAACTCAACAGCTAAACCCCTACCGCAACAGCCTGCAAGTTTTGCAGCAAAAAAGCCGCGCTGAAGCTACTATTTTCCCTGTTCCTGAAAAATTATATTTCCAGCGATTCAGCGCCCTAAACCACTTGCACTATCTGGTTCCGATCGCTCACAATCCCTACTCCTCGCCTCTATCCGATCTAGCTCATCTGCCACAACTCTCCAAAAGTCAATATCTTCAGGGGAAATACCCTGAGCTAAAACCAAATTTTCTCCGCGAACTTTGATTAACTCCCCTCGGACAGAGACAGTCAGAGAAGATACTGAAACCCCTTCCGACTCTCCGACTATCAGATCGTACAAATCTCCTACCCGAATGCGGGTGTACTCATCAGTCTCTTCCACGCGATCGGGAGCATGATTGAGTAAATACTCAAAAGCTCTTTGAGCTGTTGGCAGGATAGACTCAGCCAATTTTACCTGCTGAATATCCATTGTGGCTGCTGGCGGTACTGAATCAGCATTCAAATTATCTGCTGACACGTTTTCAATTATCGGCTCTAACCAGTTAGAGAATATAACCAAATCCTCTGAGTTTTCTTTAACAGTTGCATTCAATACCTCTGCATCGCCATAAGATAGAGCGTTTTGCACTTCACCCTCTAAAGTGATCCGCAGAACGATGTGGCTGTCTCGATCGGAAATCACCCTGATTGCTTCATCCTCCTCTAAAAATGCTGTCCAATCTTCTATAACTTTACGTTTTCCTAGCTTTAATAGTTGACAACCATCTAATAAAGTGCTGACTAGCAAATTCTCTAGCTCTAAGCGCTCCTCTTCTGGCAGCTTTACTATCTCTTCTTTAAACTGTTCTTGTACTTCCTCTTCACTTTCAGTCTGGTATTTCAAAAGAACCGGATTGCTTAAAGTAAGAGGTACGATTAGTTCGCTAGAATTAGAGCGATCGCTCTTTAAATCTTGCTCCTGTATTTCAGCTTCTAAAGTTCCTGTTTCTGTCGATCGCAAATCAGCTTCATCCTCCTCTCCTTCACCAACCAACGTCCCAACTTGATTGTCACCATCCGCTTGCGAAAACCAAACCAGCAAATTTTGTTTTGGTTGCCTATCTTGCCTCAAAGAGGAGGATAAGCCTTTAAGCTCAAGAACTCGGCGTTCCCAATCTTTGTTTAATTCGATGAAATTGGCGGCATTAGTTTTTACCAGACTGATTTGAGCATAGGCATATTTCTCACCTGCCAAGGACAGAGCAAAATCAATCGCAGCGAGGCAGCCGTGATAGAAATCTTGAGTCTCGCCGATGCAGACACAATCTTCTATATCTAGTTCGCAATCGGTTTCTCTTCCAATTTGTCTAAGTTGAGAAATAGATCTAACAGGTAACCTAGAAATGGATAGCTTACAGTCACCTTCTACTGAACTTGAACTTAAACTTTGTTGGGGTGAGTTATCTTCTTCATCATTGATAAAAGTTGCTATTTTAGCTTCTAAAAGGCTAAGCGTTTGTACTCCGCTTTCTTCGTCTATTAATTTAACTGCCCCATCCAATCCCGCCAGCAATCCCTGGTAAAAATCTTGAGTTTCTCCAGCTATTGCTCGGTCAGTTGCTATCTTCTCAAAAAAAGCCAGCCCTATTTGTTTTAGCCTCAAGATATAGTCAGGGGAAAATCTCTGTATGGTGTCTAAAAACATAAGTGTTCCGCCATCTAAAAGCGCGTCGATCTTTTAGCAACCAACCTATCATGCGCTCTTGTCGCTCTCGGTACGCCTTCAGTTGTAACTAACTTTAGTTCTCAAGGCAGAGAACATTGAATCAGTAATTGTTTTATCAAAAAGTATTGTCCGGAAATAAGCCATTGAACAAATGCCTTTTCCCTATTGCTATAACTAGCTGGAATTACAAGAAACAACAGCCACTCGGACGATAGCTTTTGCCTCGGGATCGCGTTTTAATAGTCCGCAAGATTAATTTTGCCGATGACTTTTGAGGTGGGAAATTAGGAGGGAAGGCGGATTGAGTTTACAGCCTTTAGCTTTTAGCTTTAAGCAATAACTTTACTGTTAATAGGAGAACGGCGTTCCCATGCATTTTGACTATCAATACAGCTCTCGACAGCCTGCACCCGTCGCCGATCCGCTGCGGCACAGCAGGAGGCACATACTAGCATCCGTCCTATTGCTACTGGAGTGCGATCGCGCTCTTGCCGACTGGTCTCTCCCCCAACTACCTCACGTATCAGGGTTTACCTACAAAGGAAATCGCTTTTTGGTAACAACTGACAAAGAGGCTGAGCAGATAGTTTGGGGGTGGATCGAGAATAATTTATGGGCAGTAACCAATACTGATGAAGATATTGAGTTGCTACTTCAGCACTTGCAAATTTCCCCATCTCTAGTTGAAGCATTTAATGGACAAGCTGCTATCCATTACCTTCGGACAGTTCATCCTAAAAAATTTTGCAAGCTTCTGTCTCCTGCCATAGCCAATCCCACCCAGTTTGTGCAAGCTCTGTTTGAGAACCGCAGCAGATCGCGACTCGTTAAACGCGCCATTTGTGAGTCAGCCCAATTCTCGCCTCTGGCAACGACCGAAGTGGAACGGGCTGGATATCTCATTTACTGCATTATTAATCAACCAGAGGTACTTCCTGGCTCACTCAAACTAAGAATCAACTATTCTTATACCTACAAGTCTATGAAAGAGCGAGCTTAGAAGTATTTAGCGTCACCTGCCAGCATTCATGCACCCAACGGCATTGCCGTTGTCTTTCACAGCAACGGCATGGTCACTGTTGCCAATTGCCTTTGGGAGTGGGAAAAAATCAAAAAATTCCTAATGCGCCTTCAGAGACATCACCTTGATATGAGAGTATAACTATAGTTTTTCTACAAAACGGTCTGGGGATAGTGAGGGTTCATGCCTAAAGTGCAGACATTCCCAAACTTCAACAAAAGTGCAAATATGCTTACAGTTTTAACCGCCACCTCCTTTTGCACTCCGTATTGGAACTATAGTGGCACGCTACCGGAGGGCAATTCATGACAAAGATAATCTCGCTGTTCAACCAAGCCGGCGGTGTGGGGAAAACCACGATCGCGCTCAATCTCGGCTACCACCTCTCCTTACGAGGCCACAAGGTTCTTCTCATCGATATCGATCCTCAAGGTTCTCTAACGCTCTTCATGGGGGTTGACTCTCAGAATTTGGATAAAACTGTGTTTGATGCCATTGTCAATGAGGAACCTCTTTCCATCCACACGGGCATTCACGGTATGGATTTGGCTCCTACCAACATCAACCTCAGCGCGGCGGAAATTCAACTGGTTAACATGGATTTTCGGGAAGTTCGCCTTAAAGATGCGATCGCCCCAATTCAAGCCAACTACGATTTCATCCTCATAGATTGCCCTCCCAGTTTAGGGTTGCTCAGCTACATCAGCCTGGTAGCCGCAACTCACGTCTTAGTCCCCGTTGAGACTCACTACAAGGCCTTTGAGGGCACCAACCTCCTGTTGCAAACAGTAGCGAGAATCAGGAAGAAGGGAAACCGCTCTTTGCAGATAGCTGGTTTTGTTCCCTCCCGCTATGCTGCCACCAACTCTCAGGACAAGCGAACTCTCAAAGCCATAAACGAGCAGTTTACGACCTTTGGTCCTGTTTACGCTCCCATCCCGCGAATAACTGCTTTCGCGGATGCTTCGGAGAAACAAGTCCCGCTTGCTGTTTACGAACCTAAAAATCCCGTCGTCAAAATATTAGACCAGCTATCCGCCAAGATGGAGAAACTCAATGTCAAGTAAGAATGACCAGCCCTATAAAGGTAAGGCCTCTTTGAGCGTTTTGTTTGGAGATGATGAAGTGGCAGAACCAACGGCAGAAAAACTGCTCTCGATTGAGTCGATCGAGCTTCCATCTTCTCAACCTCGCCGATACTTCGACTCCCAAGCTATGCAGGCTTTGGTTCAGTCAGTAAAAACTGATGGAATTCTCCAACCTCTGTTAGTCCGTCCTTTGGGAGAGGAAAAATACGAGCTAGTAGCAGGCGAAAGGCGGTATAGAGCTGCAAAGGAAGTGGGATTGACAGAAGTCCCTGTTATCATTCGGGACTTGACACAACAGCAAGCTCTGCGCGTTGCATTAGTTGAGAACCTCCAGCGCGAAGACCTCAACCCAGTCGAAGAAACCGAGGGGATATTGCAACTGCTCTCCCATCACCTTGAATACGATCTAGAAGAGGTGGTGCGGCTGCTCTACCGGATGCAAAATGACGTACAGAGGATGAATGATAACGTTATCATTCATCATGAAACGCAAATAGTCGTCAAGGTTTTTAGCGAATTGGGGCGGATGTCATGGGAGTCTTTCGTCAGCAATAGACTGGGACTGCTGAAGCTGCCGTCAGACATCCAAGAAGCCCTCCGCCGAGGTCAGATCGAGTATACCAAGGCGCGAGCGATCGCCAAAGTTAAAGACGAGCCGGCAAGAAAGTCGCTTCTGGAAGCGGCAATCGCTGAATGTCTATCTCTAACTCAGATTAAAGAACGCATCGCGGATTTAAAGGCAGGTACTTCGGAAGAAGAACCGGAAGAAAATCTGAAAACCAAAATAAAGGGAGCTTTAACAAGAGCGAACAAGTCCAAAGCTTGGAGCGATCCCAAGAAGCAGAAGCGCCTCCAAAAAATTCTAATAGAGCTAGAATCCCTCTTAGTAGATTAGAAAAAACAAGGGCAATGCCGCATTCTGCCTAATCCGTGCAACCGGATTCTAGAGAAGAAGTTCCGGCATTGAGGGATGGTTGTACCCATTAAAAGACAGAAGCGATCAGAGACTTCTGAGGAATTAAATATGCGACTTCTAGCGGACGGTTTCATACAGCAAACGACAACGCGGTTAGGATACTCCAAGTTCCTGAAACCATTGATTCTAGTTGGTTTTTTCCCTAGTCCCTAGTAAGAGATCCCTAATCCCTGGCTATACTTCGGGCGAGCGGCGCGATCGCGCGGAGTACAGGGCTTGATATTATTTCTGCCCTGGCTGTTGGGAGGCAAAGTTTAAGTTTTTGTCAAGGATGCCCTCTTAATCGAGAGAACATTCTTTTTTGGCGATCGGTCTGATACAGGCGTGAGCGCAGGGGACGGCATAACTATTCTGTAAAAAGAAAAGTCGAGCTAACAATTCTGACCAAGAGTGGCAGTGAAGGAGAAATTATTAGCTTTGCGACAGTGAATGAGAAATCAGCTTTTAGGTAGAATTCGATCGAGCTTGGCAGTTGATAGGTTAGAGACATAGAGATGAAACCGAAAAAAAGCAAACTCAAACCCTGTTTGGCTTATGTTGACAGTTATGCCACAAAGTCACACTCTTTCAAACCACAGCCGACTTTTACCGCCGGCCAAGTATCAAACCCTGTTAGACTGTTTTTTGGCAGATTTTCAAAAGTCGCTAAATGCTTTAGCCCGCGCTTGGAACAAGTATCAGCCCAACGATTCGCTCTCAAACGACAGAAAACAAGACTTAGATTGGCTTGAAACGACGCTGCAAGAGTACAAGATTTCCATCCACACTTCAACTAGCAGCCAAGAGTTTTGGAAAGGTTGTAGGGATGGAAAAAAAAGCAGGAGAACAATTTCTGCTGAAGGCTCGCCAAACGTCGCACAAACCTTACTCAACGCGACCGCGAATCCGAAAATCCCTCAAATCTACGATCTGGGGTTCCATGTTGGATGGCGGTACGCTCGCCTCAAAGACTACTTGTTGCGAATCAGAAAGCAGCGAAAGTTGGAAGAATCCAAGCAGCTTCAAGATTATCAACAGTTTTTAAGTTTTATCCGCCAAAAGGCTGACTCAGAAGATATGGATTCGTTCGTAAGCTTTGGATGGAGGCGGGAGAGAAATCCAGGGCAATGAGAGATAAACGCAGTAAAATCTTGGCGGTTGATGATACGACTGACAACTTATTTATTATGCAGGCTATCCTCTCCGAAGAAGGCTACTGCGTCAGTACAAGTTCTAGCGGACTTGATGCTTTAGCTTTAGTTGAGGAGTCGCCCCCAGATTTACTCCTTTTGGATGTAATGATGCCAGAAGTAGACGGTTACGAAGTGACTTACAGAATTCGCTCAAATCCTCAACTTCCCTTTATCCCCATCCTGTTAATTGCGGCTGACAACTCAACAACCATAGCAGATGGACTCGACTTGGGGGCTGATGATTTCGTTTGCAAGCCCATCCAGGTAAATGAGTTGCTGGCTCGCGTCCGTAGCCTCCTCCGGCTCAAACATAGTATAGATGCGATGCAGGAAGTAACAAAGGCGCGAGAGGATTTTGTGGCTCGTCTTACCCACGACTTGCGGATTCCCCTAGTCGGCGCTGATAGAATGCTGACCCTACTCCAACGAGGGAAATTTGGTGAACTGCCCGTTCAAGCGGTAGAGGCGATCGCCACCATCGGCAACAGTAACCAAAATTTGCTTTCGTTAGTCAATACTTTACTAGAGGTTCACCGATTTGAATCTGGTTGCAAAACTCTGGCGATCGCGCCCTTTGACCTCAAAAAACTGGTCAAAGAAGTCGTTAAGGAACAGGAGGCTGTGGCTATTGATAAAGGACTTGTCCTAACTTTCGACGACTCTGACCCGCAACCAATACGGATTGAAGGCGATCGCCTCGAACTCCGCCGAGTCATCACCAACTTAGTCGGAAATGCCATTAAATTCACCGATTTTGGTTGTGTGAAAATCTTTGTCCGTCCAGATGTCAAGTCGGTAAGCATTAGCGTAGAAGACACCGGCCCCGGTATCAGAGCCTCAGAACAAGTCACGCTGTTTGAACGATTTCGCACCGGAAACCATGCCAGAGCAGGTTGCGGTTTGGGGCTGCACTTGTCTCGCTGGATTGTAGAAGCCCACTCTGGCAGTATTGACGTAGCATCAACGGTGGGTCAAGGCAGCACATTTACTGTACGGCTCCCTATCTCGCTCTAAAAATCTTGTTTGGATACAAAAGAGCGCATACGTTCTACCTCGGGCACACTCGTGCCGCTAAAGTACAATTGTCCCTTTTTTAAACAAACCAACCATGAATAAAATTAGCGTTGCCTTAATTGAAGACCACCACCTGACAAGGGCCGGAATCAAAGCAGCTTTAGAAGACTGCGAAGAACTTGAATTTATCGGAGAGGCAGCTAACGGCCTGCAAGGGATAACTTTACTAGAGAAAACCATGCCTGACGTAGCGATAGTCGATATCGGACTGCCGGGGTTGGTAGATGGGATTGAACTGACAAAAAGGTTCAAAGAATACATACAAACCGACAAAAACCCAAGCGTGGATAACCAACCAAAAGTGTTGATTTTAACGATGCAGGATAACGAAGAATCCGTACTGGCAGCTTTTGCAGCGGGAGCCGACTCTTACTGCATGAAAGATGTCAGTTTTGAAAAGTTAGTGGAAGCCGTTGTTGAGACAAATGCTGGCGAAAACTGGATCGATTCTTCAATTGCCAGAATCGTTTTGGCTCGCATGAATAATCCTTTCAAGGAATCTGTTAATTCAGCAACTATTTCCACTGTGTCAATCAATGGAGTCGATCCGGAGTACAGTCAGTTGTTAATGGCGAACCCTTTAACAGAACGCGAAAAAGAGGTTATAGAGCTGATTGTCGAAGGGTGCAGCAATGAGGAAATTTGCAAGCAGCTATACATTTCCCTTGGTACTGTGAAAACTCATGTACGTAACATACTCAACAAACTGTCTTGTGACGATCGCACTCAAGCTGCTGTCAGAGCTCTTCGCGCGGGTTTAGTTGACTAAATCCGCTTCAAGAGCAACCGCTTGGTGGATAATACAACAGAGACGTTCCAGCAATCTAAGCTATTTAGGCGAGGGTCGCGATTAGAGGAGGTGCAGTGCCAGTTAATGCCGACAAACCACACTTGTGGAAACCCGATATTGCCCTGTCGGTAGACTTCTATAACAATTGGTTTATGCAGTTCGCTCCAAAAGCCTACCGCGACACTCGCATTGCTACAACTCAACAAGTTGAATCCGCCTTAGCAGAAACAGCCAATCTAACCAACATCACGTCCGCATTACTGCGACAGCATCCAGAGGTTTTGCCCATTTTACGCATGGCGGCAGCGCCGCCAATTGCGCGCGATCGCCTGATCGGTTTAGCAGGAGTGTCGCCAAACCTGGTCAAAAATATGGAAGAGAACAACGAATTCCGCCCCGGGCAGACATTGCAACTCTGGATGCTGAACTAACAAAAATCGGCGTTGCTGAAATGAGGTATGATCGAGGGAGCGAGTGAAAGAGCGAGAAAATAATGAACATTAAATCAGAGTATCGGCTCAATAAGTAGGGCTACCGTGTACACACAAGTTGATTCTGAGCTAGTTTCCATCCCAAAAAGATGGATTCAAACTGTCGGAGTCCATGAACAAGGGTAGGCATTCCGGGAGGTCTCTGAGAACTATAACCAGACCAACCCCCAAGTCGAGCAATCAGCCAAGTAGCCCACGGTAAGGAGGCGGGAGGATAGGGATTTTGCAATTTTTTCGTGCGCCCTTGAAGAGATGGTTCAATCACAGAGAAGCATTGCTGTTGAGAATCAGAGAAAGTCAGGGAAACTGGTAAGTCGGCACGATCGCGCCCTTCAACCATTTGTAGGGTTCGCACGGCAACGCCTAAAGCCAAGACAGTGAGTCGTTGAATGGCAGCTACGGACTCTAACTGTGTAGCTTCAAGATTTAATCCTGCTTGTTTCAATGTGGCAAAAAGTTGTTCGATGCGCCATCGCCATCGATACCATTCGATAACTTGTAGTGCTTGTTCTAAACAAACCACCCTGTGAGTTGTGAGTAATCGCCAATGAATCGCTTCTTGCCCTGCCGGAGGATTAACTTCTATTGCTTCGACTGCGTAAAGAGTGATACTGGGTGGATAATCTTGTGCCTTCAATTGATCGGGACGCCGAATCTTAACACTAACACAGCAAATAATGAGCAATGCTTCTCTCGCCGTCCGACCAATGCGTGGGTCTGCTGGTACATCAATTGTATAAGCCCCTTCACAGGGCTGTTCTGTTAAATAGGTATAGAACCCATTTGACATCTCTAAGGAGAAGCTGCCAGCCTCTTAATCATTAGCCTGATGAAACAAAGATTGAGCTTAGCAGTCGCATTCGATAGGGTTCGCTCAAAGTTCTTCACCAGGAGCTTACATCGTTCCATCCAAGCATTTGACCGTTCTATCACCCACCGGGCGACTGCTGGAACAAATCCCGACTTTCCTTGGGCTGCCTTTTCTTGTTTCGAGGGCTTGGTCGAGCGCTCAAACTTAATCTTCCGCATGATCTGCGGATACACCTTCTCCAACTCTTGGGTCAGATGCTCGCTCGTGATAACCGTGGTTTAACAAGATGGTGATCTTCGGAATATTGACGGGCTTCGACTGGAAATAATCTAGGTGTTATGTCAGCATCTCAATCAATCCGGCATCGTCTGAGATATTCGATGAAAGTGCAGTGAGTGAAGAAAGGAAACCCCAATGTATCGACGGCACGATGCCGCTTGATCCCATCCGTCAATTTGTAGAAACTTTCATCCTTTCGACTCCACACTGGCATTGCAGGTATTTTGCACCCATGAGTGAGTCAATGATCATCAACGTTGTCCACTTGGCTTTTTTTTCGGCGTTGCACATTTATGGTATGATACAGGGAGGTAGGGGTACAGTTTTATGTTTGAGATAGTAAACAACCAACCTCACCGATAGGTTTAACATTTCTACTGATTTGGAGTAACATAAAGTTTTTCAATTGCATTCGAGCTAGGTAATGTATTAATCTGGTATTTTCTCCTTCTACCCATGTCATATATGTTTTGTTTACTATTAAGTCTGTAATTCATCTATCTGGGCAATTTCGGAAATTTCGCTATAATCTGGTTCGGTTGATAGGCAGTTTCGGGCCTTTTTAACCCAATTAATAACTGTATTATAAGAAACCCCCGTCAGACGTTCTATCCGCCGAAAACCATTTCCTTCCAGGTAGAGATGGAGACACCGCTTTTTTACCTCTTGGGGATAACCTCGCTCAGAATAAACATCTATAAATTGCCGACCGCAACCTGAACAAATATGGTTTTGTTTACCTCTTTTTCAGCCATTTTTCTTGATATTGATGGACTGACAGTCGGGACAAATCATAGGTTTAGTTAGTTAAGTATATTTGTCCATCATACCATAAATGTGCAACGCCCAACGCCCAAATTCTAGGATGTGCCGATTCCTCAATGATTCATGGCATCATTCACTAACGTCGCATTTCTTTCTCGAAATCGCAGTGTGAAAATGCTACCCCTACCCAATTTGCTCTGCACAGTCAGGCTACCGCCATGTGCTAAGGCTATAGCTTGCGCTATCGCCAACCCCAATCCCGATCCGCCAGTAACGCGATCGCGTGAACTGTTAACTCGATAGAAACGGTCAAAAATTTGCCTTTGATCTTCTGCTGCAATCCCACACCCTGTATCTTGAACATGAATCACAACTAAATGGTCACTTTTCTCTAAAATAACATTTACTTTGCCACCAGGTGAAGTGTATTGAATGGCATTGACAATTAAATTAGAAACTAAGCGGTAAAGCTGGTTAGAATCACCGATAATAGTCAATGGCTGATGCACCCGCAATTCCGATGTTAGCGCTACCTCTCTTGCGATCGCCATTGCTGCCAATTCCTCGACTAAATCGCTAACCAGGTCATTCAAACAACACAATTGAGGGCGATAGGGTATCGGTTGATTATCCATGCGAGCCAGCAACAGCAAATCAGCAACTAACTGAGTCAGTCGTCGGTTTTGGCGATCGATCGTCCGCAAAGTTTCCCGCGCCTCTTTTTCATCCAATTGAGGCGTCAACAGCGCTGATTCTACTGTCGCCTGCGAAGCAGCTAAAGGCGTTCGTAATTCGTGAGCGGCATCCGCTGTAAACTGTTGAATTTGTCGGTAGGAAGCATAAATCGGTTTCATTGCCAATCCTGCCAATAACCAACTAGAAAAGCCGACCAAAATCAATGCTGTAGGCAATCCTAATTTCAAAACCAATTTCACTGTATTGAGATAATCATTGAAGTCTTGCAGGCTCCGCCCCACTTGAATATATCCCCATTTTTGCTGTGTTTTGGTGTGTAACACTACAGAAATTTGGTGATAAACATTGCCTTTGGTGTCAGTTATTGTTTGCCAGTATTTGGAGTTAAATTGTGGTGATAATTCTTCTGGAGAAGCGCCTGCTGTAGCAATCAATTTCCCGGAATAATCAAATAAACGAATATAGTAATAGCCTTGGTTGATAGCGCTTAAAATATGGCGGCTTGGCAACTGTTCTTTAATGCCTTTAACTCCAGTTAGGCGGAGGTTGGGCAAAAATTCGTTTACTATAGGCTCCAAGCGTCCGGGCTGCTGCAATTTGAGTTCTAGGCTGTCGTGTAGCGTCCCAGCTACCAATTCTAATTCCCGGTCTATGGCTACCCAGTGAGCGTGGGCGATCGCCCTATATACGCCAAATCCCAACAAGCTTAAAATCAAACCCATTACTGCTGCATAGGAAATGGCTAATTTCCAGCGAGTCCGGTTAAATAGTTTATTTTGATTCATTTTTCATAACTTGGTAATTGGTAATTCTTAATAGGTAATTGGTCAGGACTTACGCATTTCAACGTAATTCTGTCATTCTGAGTGTACCGAAGAATCTCACAGAGGCTTCACTACACTGCGTTGCGTTTGACTCATGACAGACACAATAGCTGCGTCCAGGACTGTTGGTAAATAAAAGGGGTTCTGAACAATGCCCACCCTACTTTAATTTCTCATCCGGTATCCTACGCCGTGTACAGTTTCAATTAAATTCGCGCCGCCAACCGACTCAAGTTTGCGCCGCAGCAAGCGCACTTGAGCTGCTACGACATTGCTAAAGGTATCTGCACTAACCTCCCATAGCTGATTCCGAATTTGGTCGGTGGTGACAATTTGGTTCGGATGTTTCATAAAATATTCTAACAGTTGAAATTCTTTGTTGGTCAGCGAAATTATCTGGTTTTTACCGTTGCGTTCGAGATGACAAGCAGTGCGATTTCCGCAGTCGAGAACGAGATTTCCTACCTGTAGCTGTTGCGGTTGAATTTGGGGCGATCGCCTTTGCAAAGCCCGCAATCTTGCTAACAGTTCCGCCATCCCGAACGGCTTCACTAAATAATCATCAGCCCCCGCATCGAGTCCAGCCACTTTATCTTCCATTCGGTCTTTTGCTGTCAGCATCAAGACTGGCAATACGCTATTTTTTGCGCGCAATCTTCGCAGCAGTTCCAACCCTGAAAATCCTGGAAGCAACCAGTCAAAAATAGCCAAGTTATATTGAGTCCAATGACTTTCTAAGTATTCCCAAGCTTCACAGCCATCCTGGGCCCAGTCAACGATATATTTTTCTTGCTTCAAAGTGCGATCGATCGCTTTTCCTAAATCTGGCTCATCTTCAACTAGCAAAACTCTCATAACTATAATTTATAGCAGTAAATCCCTTTAAAACTTGATTAGCAAACAGATAGCAGCGCCTAAAGTTCCCCAATTTTCGCCTTTGAATGACAAATAGCAGATTTTAAATTGCAACTTTCTCTAATTTATTCAAGTTACTTGCAATTTAAAATCCTTAAAGACCAGCTACATTTAGTAGGTTTGAATTAAAACTGTACCGAGTGGTATGTCTGCGTTTATTCCCACCATTTTGCCAGCGATTGCGTACCTCCAATTGTGACTGTAACCTGGAGTGTGAATGCCCCGCATATCAATTGATATGGTGGTGTCAGAAGAAACAGGTTGGGAGAAAACCACTGTCGCTTTTCGGTTATTAACAGAAACTTGAGACTCGATTTTTTGACCAGATTGATTTGTTACGTCAATGCCGCTACGCATTTTCACATCTTCCGGCAAATCAATTGTGAGTGCTGAAAGAGCTCTTCCCTGAACGTGAACTTCAAAATGATGGGTAGCAGCCTGAAAGCGAGCGTTATTGGGATGGGCGCCGCTGTGTACGAGGTGAGAAACATTAGCATTTCGCATGGCTCCTCCTGCAAGAGTAGTCGGGGCATTAAATGCTAGCACAAAGGTGAATGCAGCAGCGTAAAGTAACTTTTTCATGGCGATGTTCCTCAAATAATTAACTCAATGGACTTGGCATTAATTGGTTTAAAAGCCCTGAAATAAATCCAGGTAAGATGTCAGTCGTTTAAAGACTCAACCTTCACAAGCATTTACCAACGCGGGAGAGTTTGAATATTAGCCGTACCAACTTTTATGTCTGAACTCTGACCCACTTTCTTGGCATAAACGCGGTAGATATAATTACTCGGGTAGATTGAAGCCTCAACCTCAAGCACAGAAATTGTCAGCACAGTTCCGGCAACTACAGGTTTGGAGAAAACTACCGTTGCTTTTCCACCTTTAACAGAAGTTGTTGCATCAATCTTTTCACCGGATTGACTGCTTACTTCAATACCCTTGATTCGCAGTGATGGCAACTGAATTGACAGTTCTGAAATGGCTTCTCCCTCAACGTGAACGTCAAAATCGTGGAAGGCTCTCCAAGTTGGGTAGTCAGGATAGGAACGGCCTCCGACAATGTGAGGAGATTGGGAATCTCCCGGTATTCCTGTTGCTTTTGCTGCGGAGATAGAAGAGGCAAGAATTAAGGCAAATACTGCACCAATACTAATTATTTTTTTCATGACTGCACTCCTTGAAAACTAACTGCTTATTTCTTAGTTTGATAGGTATGAATGAAACCAGGATGAAATATCGGCCGTAACACCTGATTTTTTTATTGATAGCTGCGAACCCGCGCCATACCGAGGGGTATGTCTGCATCGTCGCCAACGGATTTAGCAGCAACCTGGTACATCCAAGCGCTAGAAACTCCTGAAGTTATTACTTTATTCAGGGCAATTTTGATTGTGGTTTCGGCAGATACAGGTTGGGAGAAGGTTAGTATAACTTGATTGCTGTTGACAGAAACCTTAGTGTCAATTTTTTGACCTGAATCGTCAGATATACTGATATCATCCCTGACAGTTAACCCGGCAGGAACGCTAATTTTTAATTGAGAAATAGCCCTACTTCCTTGAGGAATGTGCAGCCGGAAAGTATGCCTGACAATTCTTGCCTTAGTTTCTGGAAATTGTACTGAACTATCAATGTGAGGAAAATTCTCGGCACCTGTTCTGGTACTCGCATGGACAGCAGGAACTAAAACTGCGGCTGACAGAGCAAATACGCCACCGTAAATGAGTGTTCTCATAGTCTTGACTCTCCAGGGATTTAAGTACAGTATGCCAACCTACTTCAACATTCATATTTGAAGAGTCAGCTTCTTATTAACTAGATTGACAGCTAATAATGAAATCAAGATGAAATATGAACCAGTGAGAGGTGAATTTTAATCGCAAACAAGCGCTTTACTCTCTTACTTGGAAATGAAATGAACCCAGAAATTTCCATCTGCCATACAAACGCGACGAATTAAGTCATAGGAATAATGAAGATAGGCTCCAGTGGCGTTGTTGTCATACCCGCTAGCAAACCATTCTCCATAAGGATCGTGAACAATCAAGCCAGTTTCGTCATATCCAACTACGGGCAGAATATGACCGAAAGGAGTAAAATAGCCATGTATGACC
The DNA here is from genome assembly GCF_036705045.1 of Microcoleus sp. BR0-C5. NCBI lineage: Bacteria > Bacillati > Cyanobacteriota > Cyanophyceae > Oscillatoriales > Microcoleaceae > Microcoleus > Microcoleus sp. BR0-C5. Next base: position 56,173 of record NZ_JAUBTR010000012.1, on the reverse strand, counting down.
GTTGGGTTTCCATCTACTAACCAATCTTTAACTTCCTCAAATGTCGCATTCTCTTTAAAGGTATCTTGAGCACCATACTCTCTGACAATTTTTGCTAAGTCGTAGGGGTTCCAGCGACTGTAACCTTTGTTGAGTGCATATTGGTAGAGTTCGTCCTCAAATTGACCGATCTTGTCCCGGCGCGGTTTGTTGAGGAACTGCAAGCACATTGCCATTGATGTGACATTGCAAGCACCAGTCGGATTATAGTAATTATCCAGTTGGTACTTGTAAGGAAAATTAGCAAGTTGAAAGCTCTTAGGCTTAGTTTTTGGATAAATTACCTTTCCTTCTTGTAAAATTTGGACGTGCGACCTATAGACATACCAGATTTGAGAATTTTTAAAGGAATCTTTTCGCAAAGCTACTCGGATGTGATCGCGAACCATTTCATAAGAGACAAGCTCCAATACTTTCCCCGTTTCAATTTTTTGTTTCTCTGCATCTGATAAATTTAACGCATAGATAGGTCTAGCCTTGAGAACTGTCTCATTAACTATCTTGAGGACAGGAGGTGGAAATTTGAGATCCGATGGCTTGGCTTCAATAAGTTTCTCGGCTGTTTTTTCTCCGATAAATCCTGGTTCATCAGTGCACTGAATCAGCTTGTGAAATCGATTGAGAGCCGCAGTAGAGACTGGACTAAAGATGCCGTTGGCTGGAGGGTCTAGCAAACCTAAGTCGATGAGACGAATTTGGATTTGGCGAGTTAGCTCTTTATCGGCAGCGATCGCCTTTACATCCACTTTCTTATTGGTTCCTACAATGTTTTGGAGTTTCATAATTAATTTATTGAATATTGGAACTAAATGTTAAACCCATTTCCCCATTTTCGATCGCCTCGCCCCCACGGATGTTGCGTAAATCCAGATTAAATTCCCAGAATGTACTGACTGTAATTCTTGGGTAAAAGTTTTTGCAACAGGTAAATAATCCCAAAACAAACTAGCAAATCTACCGTCACTAAAACTCCGAGCTTGAGCAGGGGATCGGGAGAATACATAAATTTATAAGACGCTAAATTAACATAGTTTACTACCATCACATCTAGCAGGTATATAGGAAAGGAGTAAGCCGCCAATATTTTGACTAATTTCGATAGGTTACTGGGAAGTCTGATGCTTTTAGAAAATGCCAATATCGACAGTACGAACAAAATTGCGTATCCTTGAGTAGATAGTTTAAAAAACGATCGGGCAAACCAGGCATCCGAATTCACTTCACTGAGTAGGTAAAATTCCCAAATACTTGCTAGATAGAACAAGATAGTTGCTGCTAAAATAAGCATTTTTTGGCGCTGAAGGTATCTTTGAATGTTGTCATAACAACTGCCAAGAACTAAACCAGTGGAAAACGGCAAAATCCAACTAAAAATCCAGCGCTCTATCAGCGGTATAGGTAGGGAAGGTAAGTATTTGAAAGCAGCTAAGTAAAAGACTATGGTAAAAACTATTTGAATGGTGAAACCCAAAGCCAAAACTTTTCGAGGCTCTAAGAATCTTAATTTAACTAGAATCCACCACCACAAATAGCATTGAACAATCACAACTATAAAGTAATAGGGGGGCATCACAGAACCTGTCAGCACATCTCTAACTAATCCAAGTAAATCAAATCGTTTGAGGTTGCCCAAATTATTTAAAATGTAGAAGGCTACCGACCAAAAAAGATAGGGCGGTATAATTCTTGACAGCCTTTTCTTTAATATCAGCGTCGGATTATTTTGATTGTCAAGCTTGTTGGTAAGAAAAAAACCGCTGATCAGTAAAAATGCAGGTACGCAGAAAAGCTGGAGTGTATCGATCGAAATAAATAGAATTCTGCGATCGGGTAATGACAAAAAACCAGCATGAATAATCACAACACTGACGATCGCCAAAGCTCTGATTAAATCGAATTCAGCAAACCTAGTAGATGCTTTTTGCATTGTAAAAACAGGGTAGTGATGGTAGCCACACTCGGCTGCAAACGATATCTGTCAAGGGTTTCAGTCTTAAGTTGACACCTGCGGGCAGTGACGTATCCCTACTGCTTGGCGGGTGCAACACCAGAAACGTTACATTCTGATTAGACAGCGTTTAACCGCGATCAACTTAAGGTTTACATTCCTAAATGAAATCAGGATGAAATTTTTAATATTGATGCGACTTATAGTCCAGGTAAATAGCTCATTCTCTAACAGCAATCCGGTATGCTATCATAAAATGGCAGAATTACCCTACTGTGAAAATGACAGAATGAAACTTATAAAAATGAGCCAGCAAAAATTAAAAAACCCAATTCTCCTATGGATGGGTATGGGGATAGCAATGCTGGCGTGTTGCCTTGTGCCTATGGCTGCTTTCTTCTTTTTAAACGGAAGTTGGCGGGCATTAGTTGGTCACGACAACAAACAGCCCGCCAGTAACCCGTCAACCAGTCAGCAGCAGCTTCAACCTACTAAAAAGTCTACCGAGTGAAGGTGAATCGACCGTCTACCTTTTGACCGTTAATATCAGCACTAATCTTCATCTGATACTGACCGACAACTTTTCCAGGCAGCAAAGCTGTATAGTGCTGGTCTTTCTGGTCATAAGTGAAGGTAACAGTCTTTTGAGTGCGATCGGGCATCTGAATTTGACCGGTTATCTTCGCATTAGGTATTGCCTGGTGGTTGTCGCCTTTTTGCAAATAGAAATCCAGGTGAGTTTGAGTGGCTTCTTTCCCGACAACTAACTCTAGATGATAGGGCCCTGATTCAACGACTTGACCGCCTTTGTTTTGAGCGGCGGCTATCTCTGTTCTTGCAATGGGTTTTGAAGACGAGACGGCAGAACTGTTGGCTGAAGTAGCAGCTTGGCTGTTGTTACTTCCAACTCCCCAAAATATTAGCCCCACAGTACCCAGAACAATTAAACCTGACTTTACTGTTTTCATGGTCTTTCTTCCTTAGATTAGGGATTTTGTACTCTTATAAATTTCCGAGCATTGACTTTCATTAATGCTAGGACATCCAACCAAATGATTATTCCTTCTATTCGTCGCTCAACCGGATAATCTTGGTAATTTAGACTATTCATTTTGCGAGAAAGCTATGGTGCTTCTCCTCTGTTTAAATCATTTTAGGGGATTTCCGATCAATTGTAATAAAACTTGCATTCTATTGACTGAAGGTAAAACGACCGTCAACTTTTTCTCCGTTAATATCCGCAGTCACCTTCACTGGATAATTTCCTGCATCTTTGCCTGGAAATACAACGGCGTAATGTTTGCCATCAGCATCGTATTTGAAGTCCAGCGTTTGCTGCTCTCCATTGGGAGACTGCACTTGTGCCGTCACTTTTGCATTAGGAATCGGTTCGTGGGTATCACCTTTTTGCAAATAAAGATCTAAGTGAGTTCCGGTATCCTCTTTCAGAGTTAAAAGTTCTAGGTGGTAAGGTCCAGACTCGACAACTTGACCTCCTTTAGATGGTTTGAGAGGTCCTGTTTTAGCGGATGCTGCAGGAGAAGCGGCCGGACTGGAAGTATTAGGTTGAGAGGCAACAGGAGCGGATGTTGGGCTGCTGTTTGGGCCGGTTCCTTGGTCGCTTTTGCTGCAAGCTCCCAAAAACAGCAATCCGACACTGCCTAGAATAACTAAGCTTGACTTGAGCGCTTTCATTCGATTTACTTTTTGGGTACAATGATTAGAATATGACACCCAAAAATGAAATCAGGATGAAATCTTCAGACTTTCATACAGGTATTCGGATTGTGACATCGGAAATTCAATATTTTTATCATTTTTAATCTTCCCCCCCCTTGACTCTATAGCCTACTTGAGGGTTTATGCTATATATAGTTTCCCAAAGAAACTTTTCGATCCTAGATTCCCAGGTAAAAATTCATGATTAAAGCAACTCAGACTAAACGCTTCACTCTTGCAGCTTTGACGGCAGTTCTCCTGACAGCAGGTACAGCCGCGGTTGTCTTTGCCGCCGGCCCCTGTACTACTCCTACTCCTGACTGCCCTCAAGCTAATTGCGATAAATAATCCTTATTTTTCCACTGCGTGTAGATTCCATCGCCAATTTTTCGCCGGATAAGCAAGAAAATATCCGACAGCAGCACGATCTCAATTTTGAGTGACTGCTGCTTTTTTCTCCAATATTATTCTTGACAATATAGAGTATATTATCGAAAAATTGGATGACTATAACCACTACACAAAACTGAAAGTGGCTATCACTATAATGATTGGGTTCAAACTTGCCTAAAACTGCTATGAAAAAATTTGGAACAGAATCCTTAGAACAGCAGCTACTAAAAAGTCGTTCAACAATTATACTTACTCACATCAAATCTGGTAGCTAGTTTTCTAATTGCTCTTTTACCCTGCTTCTCGAATAGTGCGATCTTGCTTGTGTGCACACTACATATAGTGTGCACACAAGTAAGTGCTGAGATAGTATAACACCCTGGCGGGGTGACAACCCCGCCAACTGTAATCGACAACTAAAGCGATGGCGATGGGGAAAATAATGATGATGCCAAGAAGTAAATACTGATTAGCGATCTCTCAAAATTTTGATGGTTTACTCCATGCGATCGAGGATGTCTTACGCCTTGCGTCCGGCACAGCCTTGGCGGTTGCTATAATTGTTTGCGTAAATTGAACGCGAGACAGGATACTTCTATTGTTAAAGAAATAATCATCGCGCTCGCAGCCGCAATTGCACCCGATGCCCCAAGCTGAACTGCACCGAACGCAACTAAAAGCAATATAGTCGTGCCAATCCAAGTTGCATAATTCAGACCTTTGGTTTGACCTGCCCCGACCAAAAAACCTTGAGTAGCATTTTGCACCGCCACCAGAAGGGGTACAAACGCGCACAACAGCAATACGGGACGGATACTCTCAACCAGGGCTTCATCGTTGCCGATAAAACTTTGCACAACCTGCAACCCAAATGGCGTTGTACTACCTAAAAACAACAGTAGCGAACAAAATCCACCCACACTGAGGGCAAATGCAATTAATTGGCGATCGCTCACTTGATCTCGATTTTTGATAATCACCTGCTGCACCATGCGAGTCGCATTGGCAATCACCAAAACCAATCCCCAAGCCGCAGGCCAAGCCGCCAATGCAATATTAGCGTCTTGGGCGCGGGCAATAATTCCCACCAGGACAGCACGTCCGCCCCAGACTACTAGCATTGAAGAGCCTAAAGGCCAGTAGAAATTCCACACACTTTTGAGATTGGTGGGTAGCTTTAACTCAGAATCAATTGGTCGAGGCAGACGAGTGGCTCCTAGCCGGTGCGCCGCAATGGTTACAACCAGCGCCTCTGAGAGAACCCCCGCGATTAAAGCAGTCCCCGCCAGCAGTGCGCCTGACATTTTCAACATAAATCCGCCCCATAACGTTAGGGCTACAATTAACAAACGAACCATGCTAGCTTTGGCAACCGCCTGAGAATGACCTGTGTGGATGAGCAATCCTTGAAAATAACGCCGCCACGCGATCGCCAAAGGCCACAGAAACATTAACGTCAACACACTCTGCACTGTCTGCCGCAATTGGGGTGGAATTCCTAACAGCGTCCCTCCCAGCGTGGCGAAAATAAACGGCAGCGTCAGCAGCAACAGTAACGCACTCAGTCCGCCGCCTGCTAAAAGCGTAAATCGCCACAAGGCGCGACGCGATCGCCCATTCGGTGCAAGCGCATTCGAGGCGTGCAGAATCATAATAATCGGACTTTCAAAAAAGACCGCAAGGGCTTTGGCAATGCCTACGGCTGCCAAATTCACCCGTGCATCGGGTAAATGAGCTAGGGCAGCCGTCATCATCGGATCGCCAAAAGCCATTGCCACATCGCTGAGGGAGAGGGGAATAAATTGCCGCCATAAATCTAGCAGACCGATTTTAGACGGACTTTGAGAAGCCTTTAAGGTCATTGTTTATGAAGGTTGTTGCTGTTGCACGAGGGTAAGAGGGACGCTTTGAAGGGCGTTAATTGTAGCGGTGAGGGCTTTTTGTTCTAAGATTTCAATCCCTTGCTCGGACAGCCATTCTGGATTGTAGACTGTTTCGAGATAGCGATCGCCTCGATCCGGGTTCAACAGTACCATGCGTTGAGAATGGGGATGCTGCTGGCTGTAAGCCAGGGCAGCGGCAACGATAGCCCCTGTGGATGCTCCTAACAACAAGCCTTCTCGACGTGCCAGGGCATGACAAACAGAAAAGGCAATGCGATCGTTCACAGAATACGCTGCATCCAGTGCCATTGGATCAAAATTTGGCGGTACAAAAGATAACCCCAATCCTGTCATTTTATAGGGGTGAGACGGCGTGCCAAAAATAGCCGAACCTGCCACATCTACGCCGACAATTCGAGTTTGGGGATGACGCTGTTTAAAATATCGGCTAATTCCCGCCAATTGTCCCGCCGTACTAACGCCAATAACGATAACATCTGGTGCTACGGGAAAAGCCTGTTCGATTTCACGAGCAGTAAATTGCTCGTGGGCAGTTGGGTTTTCGGGATTGCGGTGCTGGCAAGGATACCAGGCACCAGGAATGGTTTCGGCGAGTTCTTTGGCTTTTTTCATCCTCGCAACTTGCATCGATCCATTGGCATCTGCCGCACTCAGGGGGACATCTACCAATTCTGCTCCATAGGCAGCCAGCATTCGCCGAATCGGGGGCGGTGTTTTACCATCAATGACAATCATCACGCGATAGCCTCGCGCTGCACCAATCATTGCTAAACCAATGCCGAAATTACCAGAACTAGATTCAACAATTGTGCCACCGGGGGCGAGTAACCTGGTACGTTCTGCGTGTTGAACCAGACATACAGCATTTTTCTCTTTAATGCTGCCACCGGGATTACAGGATTCTAATTTGAGATAAAATTCGTGATGCTGACAGAGTTCGCTCAAGCGATTGAGACGAACAATGGGAACCTGTCCAATTGCCTGGGTGATATCGCGAGCTAGGGATGATTTCAGCGCTGTTTGTAAGAGTTGAATCATTGATTTAGATCCTTCAAAATACACGGTAGTTAGTCCTGGTCATCTATCTTGCTTGCCTGCGGGAAATTTTAGTATCCGAGCGCGAGATCATGCTTATCAATTAGCCAGAAGCCCTCTTTGCCTAATTACAAGCTTGCAACTTCAGAATCAGGGTAAACGCATCTAATTTCTAAATTTTCATATATAGCTTCTGAGTAAATACAAAAGCGCTACAGGTGGAAAAACCGTTCTCAACAAACAACACTAAAGCCGAGTTATTATCATCACGCCAAAATGAAATTTGGGTGAAATAAGTCAGGTTTATTGATTTAAAAAAATATAGGAAAAAGCGCATAATATAAGTGGTTTTTATATTGGCAGGGGCAGGAGATAAGCAAGAAAATACCAAAAAGCAGCAGTAACTCAGTTTTGAGTTACTGCTGCTTTTTGAGTCACTAGAATTATGGAGAAAATATTTTATTTTCTCATCCCAAATTGGGTGAGTATAACCAGCACAAAAAAGTGGAAGTAAAAGTGGCTACCGCTATAATGATAGGGTGCCAATTTACCTAGAACTGCTATGACAAAATTTGCAACAGAATCCCTAGAACAGCAGCTACTAAAAATAGGAGAACTAGCCAAGCAAACTGGTGTTACTGTAGGCACCCTGCGATACTATGAAAGCCTAGGGTTACTGGAACCTGCCTTACGCAACAGTAGCGGTTATCGTTACTACACAGCCGATGCTGCCAGACAAGTGCAATTTATTAAGAAAGCCCAAAGACTCAACTTTTCTCTTCAAGAAATTCAGCAAATTTTGGCTTCTCGCCGTCAAGGAATAACAGCTTGTCCGCTAGTGCAAGACTTATTAAGTCGCAAAATAGATTTCTTTGAGGAGGAAATTCAGCGCATGAGTGCGTTCAAAGCTGAGTTGGAAGCTTATAAAAAACTTTGGACAAATCGAGCTTCAGACAATCCCGATAGCGAGGAACTTTGCACTTTGATTGAGGGAATGAAGGAGGGTTGATCAGTTCGCTATTTCAGCTTTAACTACCTTCCCGTCTTCAATAACTGGCTGAGGTTGTTGAGGTCGTAAAATTTTCCCAAATTTAGCATACAAAGCTGGCAAAACTAACAGAGTCAAGGCAGTAGAAGTAAACAATCCTCCTAAAACTACTACTGACAAAGGTTGCAAAATTTCCTTTCCCGCGCCTCAATAGACACGAAATTGAGCTACACCAATAGGAATTTCTCTATTAACGCCAACAAATTTAGTAGAAATTCGGTATAGCCAAACGTTAGAAACACCTCTTATTCTTACATCGTTTAAAACAAGTTTAAGCTTCGCTTCTGACGCAACTGGTTGAGAGATTTTCACTACAATTTGGTTGTCTAAAATAGAAAAATCAGCATTAATTTTTCCTTTCACATCGTCTGTTAAAGTAATATTGTTGCTGACTATTAACCCCTTTGGAACATCAATAATCAGATGAGAAAGAGGGCTACGGCCTTGAGGAATGTGCAACCTAATCGTATGCCGAACAATCCTCGACCGAGTTTGAGGAAATTGTACAGCTCCATCAATATGAGGACTAGATCCTATGCTGGCACCGGCATAGTCAGCAGCAATCGGAACTGTGAGAGCTAAAGCTACAGCCGAACAGATTAGCCTTTTCATTATTTTACTCCTGTATGACAACCGATCTCGTTAATCAAGCCTCAGAATCCTTAGTAAACGACTCTGTTATTATCTAAATTGACATATTGAGATGAAATCAGGATGAAATTTTTGACCGTTCAAGCACATTTATCCAGAAATCAGATTTTCAAAAGAAAATATTCATTCCTGTGGTGGTAAGTTGCTACTGCCGAGGGTGCGATGGGATAGGATCAAGAATAGTGTGTATCAAGATATTTTTTATACTCACAACACAACATTTTCTTGAGCGAGAGGGCAAGGATAACTCGGATCGCCTGTTTCTACTTGGAGCGTAGTATGCTCAATACCAAAAAGGTCGTGCAGCTCTCGATTTATCTGCACTAAAAAAGCATCACCAGTATAAGCTGTAGGCATTACCAAGTGAGCTGTGAGGGCTGTCTCAGTTGTACTCATTGCCCAAATATGAAGGTCGTGAACACCAGTTACGCCAGGGAGTCCAGCTAAATAAGTGCGGACTGCAAGGGGTTCAATGCTTGCTGGTACGGCATCTGTTATTAAGTTGAGGGATTCTTGGAACAATTGCCAAGTCCCTAACACAATAACAACAACAATAATCAAGCTCATAATAGGGTCAAACCAAAGCCAGCCAGTTGCCACAATAGCGATGCCAGCCAGCACCGCACCCAAAGATACTGCTGCATCAGCAATCAGGTGGAGGAACGCGCCTCTGATGTTCAAGTCATTATGACGATCGGCCATAAACATTAAGGCACTTCCCGTATTAATAGCGCTGCCTACGGCTGCAACGCCAATAATTGTACCGCCTGATACTGAGCTGGGTTCTGAAAAGCGTTGAATAGCTTCCCAAGCGATCGCCCCTGAAGCTACCAGCAGAAAAATAGCGTTCAACAGAGCCGCCAAAATGGAAGAACGACGCAGCCCATAGGTGCGGCGTGCTGTAGGTCGCCGACGGGCCAGGATGGTTGCTCCCCAAGCCAGTAGCAGACCTAAAACATCACTCAAATTGTGACCTGCATCGGCAAGTAGGGCAAGGGAATTGGCAAGAATGCCATAAACTGGCTCAATGATGACAAACCCCGTGTTGAGTGCGATGCTGATGGCAAAGGCACGGTTGTAATTACCACCTCCGTGGTCGTGTCCGTGTCCTCCGTGACTGTGATTGTGAGACACGATCGCTACCCTTGAAGCTTGTTTCTCTTGCCCTACCCAACAGGGAAAATTTACTGATTAAAACTAAAGCGACCGTCTACTTTTTTCCCGCCAATATCCGAAGTAATTTTCACCTGATACTGACCCGCTGCCTTTCCAGGAAGCAAAGCCGTGTAGCTTTTTTCTTGAGCTCCATAGGTCATGGGAAGTGTCTTTTGACTACCATCAGGTAGCTGAATTTGAGCCGTTACTTTAGCATTAGAGATTTCTTCGTTATTGTCTTCTTTTAGAAGATGGAAATCTAAACGAGTTCCATTATCTTCTTTCTCAGAGACAAACTCTAAGTGATAGGGATCTGACTCGACAACTTGAGCGCCTTTGTGAGACGCGCCGGCATGGGTAGAGGGTTCTTTTTTTGCTGCTCCATCGGACGACGCGGACTCGGCAGGCTGTGCACCAGTAGAACTAGCATCGGAATTGGCGGCTTGGTTGCTGTTCCCACAAGCTCCCAAGAAAAACAGACCCACACTTCCTAGAACAATCAAGCCTGATTTGAATAAATTCATGTGCTTTACTCGTTGCATTCAATGATTAGTAATTCTAACAAATTTTACATCATCTTTATCTTGCATACTCCCCTAAGAATTAATGGCAATCTTTAGATTAATTAATCTGTGCGAAACTCAGCTACACCTATGGGAATCTCTGTATCACTACCAATGACTTTAGCTGAAAATCGGTACACAGAAGTAGAATCGAGAATGGGTTGTTTAACTTTGTTGAAATTAATATCAATCCTGCTGCCAGGAGCGACGGGTTCCACGAAGTCTAATATAATGTTTCTGCCATTGACAGAAACATTGATGCTAATTTTCCCACCCTTGTGTTCCAGCACCTCAATATCATTACTCACACCGACAGTGGGTGGAATGGCAATAATTATCTGGGTAACAGGGTTGCTGTTTTCAGGAAAGTGTAATACGAAAGTTTGTTTGACAAGCCGCCAGCGAGTAGGGGAAGAGTACACGTCTCCGTCTACATTGGAAAGCCTACTCTCATCTGTCTCGAAACTTGCATAGCTAGGAGCCATTAAAACTGTACTAACCAGAGTCAATGCAACCGCATTAATTAGTATTTTCTTCACATTATTTTTTTGGAACCTAAACGAATAAGAAAATCGGAGCAATATACCGCGAAAATCACTTTTCAAAAACAGCTTGAACTACCTTTCCGTTGTCAGAAACTGGCGGTGTTTGTTTAGGCACTAAGAATCTACCAAACTTGGCGTACAACGCGGGTAACACCAGAAGCGTTAATGCTGTAGAAGTAAACAATCCGCCTAAAACTACTACTGACAACGGTTGCAGGATTTCTTTTCCCGCGCCGCCTTCTAATGCTAAAGGTGCTAAACCTAAAGCTGAAGTTGAAGCGGTCATCAAAATAGCATTGAGCCGTTCCATCGATCCTTTAATAATTGCTTCCTTAAAAGGCATTCCCTCGGCAAATTTAGTGTTGTAGTTGTCTACTAAAAGCAAGCCGTTGCGGGTGGCAACGCCAAATAATGTAACAAAGCCAACCAGGGAAGCTACAGAGATGATGCCACCAGTTAAAGCTACCGCGATTACTCCTCCCACTAATCCGAGGGGTAAATTAATCATAATCATCGCAGTTGAAGGAATTGACTTGACGGACAAGTACATCAATACTGTAATTACAAGAAAAGAGATCGCACTAAATATCATAATATTTTGCGAAGCTCTTTGCTCGGCTTCAAATTGACCGCCGTACTGGATAAAATAGCCAAAAGGCAACTCCACCTCTTGTTTGACTTTAGCTTGAATTTCATTCACAACCGATCGCAAATCCCTACCTTTAGCATTAGCGGCCGCCACAATCAAGCGAGAAACATTCTCGCGGTTAATCGTATTGGGGCCAGTACCGTATTTGACAGTAGCAACTTGGGCGAGGGGAATTTTATTACCGCTTGGAGTATCAACCAACAAATTCTGAATAGTTTCTAAGTTATTTCGGGCTTCAGGCTGCAACCAAACAACTAAATCAAAAGTTTGCTGAACTTCTAAAACTTGAGAAACAACTTTGCCGTTTAAAGCTGTCTCAATTATTTCAGAAAGCTCTCCGATTTTCAAACCGTATCTACCCGCTGCTTGGCGGTTAAACTTAATTTGAATTTGTTGCACGGGCACCTGCGGTTCGAGTTGCAAATCCACAATTCCCTCAACTGTTTTCATTTGCTCTTCAACTTTTGCCCCGAGGCTGCGAAGCTGATCCAAATCCGGGCCAAAGATTTTGACAGCAATCTGACTTCTGACACCAGATAAAACCTCATCCATCCGGTGAGAAATAAAACCGCCGATATTTGGTGCAACTCCCGGCAATTTAGCAAATTCCTGCCGCAGCGCCTCCAAAGTTTTCGGTCTATTTTTCATGCCCTCCTCGCTCAAACCGATATCAATGTGAGCTAAATTGACTCCCGCAGCATCCGCATCTCCCGGAGCTCTGCCCGATCGCACTTGCACGTATTCAAACCTGCTATCATTCTTAAGTGCATCTTCAATAGCAAAAGCTGCGCTATCTGTTGTCTCCAAAGACACCCCCGGATAAAGCTGAATAGTATTCACCAAAGTTTGCTCCTGAAACTCAGGCAAAAACACCCGTCCAAACGAAGGCAAAATAATTAATGCAGCCACCATGCTAGCAGCAGCAAAAGCTAAAATAATCCACGAATAGCGCATTGACAATTCTACAAAAAAAAGATAGGTGCGCTTGCAAAATCTCGGCAGCCAAGGTTCCTCGGATCTCATGCGTTTAGTAGGCAACAAGATAGCGCAGAGGGCCGGAGATATTAACAGCGATTCCAGACTAGAAATCACCACAACTATCAGATAAGTAATCCCCATAGGCGTAAAAACTCGACCTTCTATACCGGGTAAAGTAAAAATTGGCGAAAACACCACAATCCCAATAACAGTCGCTCCAATTAACGAATCGCGCACCTCCTGACTGCCATCAAAAATCACATCCATTACCGGGCGAGGATGAAGAGAAGCCTTATTTTCTCTCAAATTGCGGTAGGTATTTTCCGCATAGACGATCGCATCGTCGATCGCAGTGCCGATCGCCACCGACAAACCCCCCAAAGTCATCGTATTTAATCCCAGCCCCAGCCAATACATCGCCAGCAGCGCCAACAGCCAAGTCAGAAAGAAATCCAGCAAAACCACCGCCAGAGTGCGCCAATTCATCAAAAACGGGATAAGAATAAGGGTGACGATGATGCTGCCTTCAACTAAAGCCGATCGCACATTCTCCACCGAAGAATTAATATATTCTTCCTGTCGGAAAGTCACAGTAACTTTAATATCTTTTGGTAGAGCTTCCTGTACCTCAGCCATTGCTGCCTCAACCGCTTTCGTTACCGCTGGAGTATCAGCAACGGGCTGTCTGTTTACCATCACAATCACAGCTTTTTTGCCGTTAAAGCTGCCGTCGCCCCGCTTGATAGCAGCACCAACCTTGACATCAGCGACATCACCAATTCTGACGACTGTTCCTTGCCGAGATGCGATCGCAGATTGCTGCAAATCTTCCACAGACTCAATCCGCCCCACCCCCCGGATTAAAGTTTCTCGATCCGGCGTAATTAAATACCCCCCTGGCGCGTTAACATTCGCAGCCGCTGTCGCTTCGGCAACTTGCTGCAACGACACATTAAAAGCTTTTAACTTGGCAGGTTCTACTAATACTTGATATTGCTTCTGATCGCCGCCATAAGCCACGACTTGGGCAACGCCAGTCACGCCTAAAAGGCGGTTTGTGACTTGCCAGTCAACCAGACGGCGCACTTCCATCAAAGGAGTAGTTTCCGAGGTAAAAGCATAGGTAATCACCAGACCGACAGGTGAAGTTGTCGGAGAGATTTGCGGTGTTTCTACCCCAGCCGGGAGTTTGCTTTGCGCTAGCTGCAACCTTTCTGTTATCAACTGGCGCGCTTGATAAATGTCAGTTTGCCAATCAAAAATTACCTTAACGGCAGAAAGGCCCACAGCAGAAGCCGATCGCACTGCTGTTACCCCAGGAGTTCCGTTAATCGCACTTTCGATCGGCAGTGTTACCAAAGACTCGATTTCTTCCGGCGCGAGCCCCGGTGCTTCCGTCTGAATTTCTACCTGTGGCGGTGCGAAAGGCGGGAAGACATCGAGCGACATTTGGGGGATGATAGAAAATGTCCAAAGACTAACAATAATGGTGGCGACAACGACTAGCCACCGGCGGTTTATTACCCATCTAAGAATAGTGCTGAACATTTTATTAGCTTTGAGTTAATAGATACATACTTCTGGCCATTAAATTGCTATATCCACGCAATTGTTTACTTCAAACTCTTGACTTCTTCCTCTTGAGTTTTAACGTGATGGTTGTCATTGTGTAACACCAGTTCAGTGTCTAACGCCGATGCAGAGGCGGAAAAACCATTATTTGCGGCATGGTTTCCTGAATCCGCTGCTAATGCTGGCAATTTGCGCCGATTTCCCAACAACACGCCTGCTGTGAAAGTTAGGGATGCGATCGCAATTCCTCCCCCTATTCCCGCCCACCATAAAGACACGGGTAAATTATTAAAATTAACCTCTGTTACCTTTGGAGTTGCCTCTTTCTTTTCCTCGTCTTCTGAGTGTTTATCGCTGCCGCCCCGTAAAGATTGGGCGTAAAGTTGAGGTGCTCGCTGCGTTACTATCAAATCTCCCTCGAATAAACCGGTTTTAACTTCAACTAAATCTCCAGCAGTTTGACCGGGTTCAATTTCAACAGCTTGATAAGCATTGCCATTTTGGACGTAAACGGTTTTTTTCCCGCTAACCTCCACTATTGCTGCACTCGGAATTGCTAAAATATTTGTTGCAGTTTTGTCTGTTAAAATCTCCAATTCTGCAAACAGTCCGGGCTTTAATTCGCCGTTAATATTATCAACTTCTGCTTTCACCGGCACAACCCGCGTTTCTCCTTCGACGGATGACCCAATGAAGGCGATTTTTCCATTGAAAATGCGATCAGGTAAATTAGCGACTTTTACCCTGACTTCCTGACCCTGTTTTACTTTATTCAGGTCTTTTTCGTAAATATTGGCTGTGGCAAAAACGCGGCTGTCATTTAACAGACTCATCAACGGTTTTTCAGCGTTTACTGACTCTCCTGGAGTGATTTCGCGATCGGCTACCGTCCCCGAAATCGGAGCAACTACGGTAACGAGTCCTCGATCGTTGGCAACCGTTCCTAATTGTTGGAGCCGCGCTTGATAGGGTGCGTCAGCCAAACGAATGCGCGACTGAGCAACTTGGACGGCAGTTTTGCCGCGTTTGAGTTGGTTCTCGGCTTCTAGGACTTCCCGGCGGCTCTGAGCTCTGGTAAGTTGAGCTTTTGCTTCTGCAACCATGCCTTGAGATTCCCGCAATTCCCGCATTGGGAGGTCTACTTCGGCTTGTTTAATTTCGGTTTGGGCTTGGATAACTTCAGGACGGCTTTTTGCCTTAGCAACAGTGGCTTGTGCTTCGGCGAAGTGCGCTTGCGATTCCAGCATTGTGCGCCGCGCGATCGCTCCTGATGCCACTAATTCTTTGTCGCGCTCGAACTGTTCTTTTGCCACAGTCAGTTCAGTTTCTGCCCGCGCTATTTCGGCTTGCGCTATTTCAACTTGGCGCTGATAGTTTTCTTTAGCGGCTTGCACAACTGAACGCTTGTTTACTAATTCTTGTTCTTGCTGGTACTGCTTAGTTACCGCCGTCAATTGGGTTTTGGCTTGGGCGATTTCTGCTGCGGATATTTGAAGTTGGCGATCGTAATTTTCTCGTGCTAGTTTTAGATCTCCTTGTGCTTGCTGCAAATCTGCCTCAGCTTCAGCACGTTTCGAGAGAGATTCAACCCGCAATTGTCCTAATTCTGAACTCGATAAAACCGCAACCGGTTGACCTTTTGATACTTTGTCCCCAGGCTTAACTAGCAACTCTACTACTTTCCCAGCAACAGGAGCCGTCACTTCTACTTTTTCGTTGGGTAAAGTTTCAATTTGTCCTGTGGTTTTGATGCCAATATCTAGTCGCTGGCGAGCGGCAGGGGAGACTTTAATTCCTAATCGTTTTGCTGTTTCGGCATCGACAGAAATAGCAGTAGGAGTTTCAGTTGCTTCGTCGCTATGCTTAAATTCATCTCCGTGGCCAGCGTGGGCAAAAGCGGGGGTGGACTCGATGAATAACAAAAGAGTCAGGAGTATTCCCGAAAAGTGAACAATCGGTGCTAGGGAGCGGACACGGCGGTAGTATTGCATGATTGAGTAGGGGAGAATCTGAATTCAAAGATCAGTTTTGCAGATAAAAATGAAATCCGGGTGAAATATGGTGTTACTGTTTGTACCAAGCTTGCCGCCACTCTTTCATTTGCTCGATTTCTTGCTTTTGCGAAGTCACAATCTCTTGGGACAATTTGTTTATTTCCGGCCGCTTCGACTTCTTCAAAGCATCTTGGGCCATCACTAAAGCTCCTTCGTGGTGGGGAATCATCGCATTGATAAATCGCAAGTCAAATTGGTCGTCAGCGGCCCCTAAATCCATGCTCATCATCATGCTTTGCATTTGTTCGGGAGTCATTGCCATCGTGTGACTCATTGGAGCGTGATAAGCCATTGGCGTACTGCTGGCTTTGGCATACCAAGCTTTTCGCCACTCTTTCATTTGATTGATTTCGCGGTTCTGAGCGGCAATCATCTCATTTGCTATTTTTTTCATTTCCGGGCGTTTGGATTTATTTAGTACCTCTTTTGCCATGTTTACTGCACCTTGATGGTGCAGTGTCATGCCATCAATAAATCGCAAATCGTACTCGGCATCAGCCGGGCCTAAATCCATTGACATATTGTGATCCATGCCATGATTCATGCCACCCATGCCACCTTGTGCCGCGTCTGGCTTGTTGTTCACTTCGGTTGCAGCCGTAACATTTGGGGCTTGAGTTTCGCTTGTAGGAGCTTTTGAACAAGCTGCAAGCACTCCGCTGGTTAAGGCGGCTGTGGCGATCAATGTCAGCCCTGCAAAGCCGGTTTTTAATGAAATTGGTTTCATACATTTTATATGCTTAAAACGACTATTTATCTTCAGCTTTCCACATATAAATGAAATTAGGATGAAATTTTCGACTGGAAATTGTAAAAAATTATTGCTGTGCCGTCGATCCCACTCAAAGTTAAGATTTACAGGACTCATAACCTAATTATGTAGGGTGCACAGTGCGCCCCTTACCCCTATGGGTAGGGTGTCAAACCACTTTTTCCATAATTCCTGATTAATTTCGCAATCCCCCATTAACTCTCCAGTGGACTAGAGAAGTCCCAGCAGTTGACTCAGCCGCCGTTGTTTAAGCCGATCTCAAGACGAAATTGGTGACAATTCAAACTGTGAAACCGGAAAATGAAGTTAGGGAAGCGATCGCATCTGTTGGCAGTTGAAGACAGAAGGCAGAATATTACCCATTCCCAATTTCAGAGTGCATATATGGATCACCTCACAGTCAAACTCCAAGGCATGAGTTGAGTCGATGGCCCCTTCTGCTGGTATCCAGCGCGTTTTTGCTGAAGTTGGACTAGACCCAAAAGCAGCTCAAATCTAAACACTGCAAGCACCAGGGAAAATTGTAGCGATGCTGGGAGATGGGATTAACGAGGCTCCGGCTTGGGCAATAGCGGATGTGGGAACTGCGACGCTGCTCATGTAAGGGTATAAATAAGCTTTCAGGTGTTGACATATCATTATTTGCTGATATGATGATACAAAAGAGCTTTGTATTGGAACTAAGCATATGATTGTCTCTGCTCAATCCCAGTCCACTCGCTTGAAAGCAAAACTCTTTCGTGGGTTTTCTGATCCATCACGATTGGCGATTTTGGACGTGCTGCGATCGCGTCCAATGACCGTGAGTGAAATTGTTGAAGCAACCGGGCTATCGCAATCTAACACCTCAAACCACTTGGGCTGTCTCCGTGATTGCGGTCTGGTAAACACCGTACAGCAAGGACGGTACACGAGCTATCAACTCGCCGATGCACGAGTTGCTGAGATTTTGGAAATGGTCGAAGAGTTACTGGCTGATGTAGCAAAAGGAGTTTATGAATGTACCCGCTACAACTGCTCAGAGAACGAATAACAACAAGCTAAACAGGAGGCACGATGTCAGACTGTGGATGTCACATGGAAGCCAAGAACGCAGCCGAGCGTAAAACGTTGCGAATTCTGTTACTTATCAATGGCACAATGTTTGTCGTCGGAATTGTGGCAGGAGTTTTAGCGGATTCAACTGCCTTAGTTGCAGACTCATTAGATATGTTTGCAGATGCTTCAGTTTACACGATGTCGCTGTATGCAGTTGGCAAATCGGCGCATCACAAGAATCGTGCAGCGACTCTAAGTGGTATTTTTCAGATCACGTTAGCCGTGATGGTTGTCGTCGATGTGATTCGACGGTTTGTTTGGGGAAGTTCACCGGAATCAGGTTGGATGATGGCAATGGCTTTTTTGGCGCTGATTGCTAACAGTTATGGTTTGTACCTTCTCTCAAAGCATCGTAAGGGTGAGGTACATATGCGGGCAAGTTGGATATTTACGCAGAATGATGTAATTGCAAATTTTAGTGTGATCGTCGCAGGTTTCCTAGTCACTCTATTTAATTCTCGGTTTCCCGATTTAATTGTTGGATTTGGAATCGCAAGCCTAGTCGTTTGGGGTGGAATCAGTATTATTCGAGATGCACAACGCGACAGAATGAAGCAACAACGGCTGTAGTAATATCGCTTAACAGGTTTTGCAGCAACGATTTGAACGTTTCTCGCTTCGTTTTAGTTTTTTCATCGCCGAGACATAGAAACAGTACCGAAGATAGCTATGAGTAAAATGTACTCCAGCAACTTAACCCTGGAACAATGGGAGTTGATTGAACCTTTTATTTCACCTGTAACATCTAGGGATCGTCATCCTAAGGTTGAGGTGTGAAATGTCCTGAATGCGATATTTTACCTGTTAACCCAAGGCTGTACTTGGCGTGACTTATTTGGAAATTCCCCACCTTGGCAGAGCGTGCATCGCTACTTCTGCACCTAGCGTAAAGACGGAATTTTGCTGAGGCTAAATGACCGACTTAGAGCCTAGGTTAGAGTTAGCCACAACCGAGTGGTGAGTCGGTCTGAAGCCATCGTGGATAGTCAAAGCATCAAAAACGCAGCAATGGTAAACCAAGCAATGGGATGTGACGCAGGCAAGCAAATAATATGAGTCAATAATTTTTACTTAACCTGAGCAAAACGATAATAATTCTTACTCTCGATCGCAACTTGTGACCGCTAACTAGAACTAACTAGCAGCCCAACTTTTAACTCAATAATTTCCCAAATTTTGAGCTTTGGAGATATAGTATGAATATGTGTTCATAAGTTAATTATTTCTTTCAACCTAGGAGACATCATGAACAAGCCAAAAGCATCGGATTCCGGCTGCTGTAGTTGCAGTCACGACGATCGCCCCGATCTCAGTCATGAGAATCATAACCATGACCACAGCCACAACCGCGGTCAAGGAGACTTCAACCTGAAGCAAGAATTGATTCCTGTGATATCGGTTGTTGTCCTATTTGTTGGCGGTTTAATTTTTGAAGAAAAACTGCACAACACGCCCTATTCTGTAGGTGAATATCTGGTTTTCATCCCAGCCTATCTTTTAAGCGGATGGAATGTTTTAACCAGTGCGGGTCACAACATTCTACGAGGTCGATTTTTTGATGAAAACTTCTTAATGACTATAGCAACACTCGGGGCTGTAGCTATTCACAAACTCCCTGAAGCAGTCGGGGTGATGTTGTTTTTCAAAATCGGAGAACTTTTTCAAGAATTTGCCGTTGGGCGATCGCGTCAATCGATCCGATCGCTTTTAGAAATTCGCCCAGACAGCGCCAACCTCAAGGAAAATGGCGACATCAAAAAAGTTTCGCCCGAAACCGTAGCCGTCGGCGATATCATCCTCGTCAAACCCGGAGAAAAAATCCCCTTAGACGGTGAAATTATAGACGGCAATTCTCAAATTGACACATCTGCACTAACTGGAGAATCAGTACCTCGAACCGTGAAAGCTGGAGAAACAGTTTTAGCAGGAACAATTAACCAGACAGGAGTTCTCACCGTCAAAGTGACCAAACTCTTTGGTGAATCTTCAATCTCCCGAATTCTGGAATTAGTAGAAAATGCCAGAAGCAAAAAAGCTGAAACTGAGAAATTCATCACCAAATTTGCCAGTTACTACACGCCGTTTGTAGTATTTGCATCGCTAGCAGTAGCTTTAATTCCGCCTTTGTTCATTTCAGGAGCAACTAATGCAGACAGATTTTTATGGGTTTACCGCGCCCTAGTCTTGTTAGTTATTTCCTGTCCTTGCGGATTGGTGATTAGCATTCCTCTGGGATACTTTGGGGGAATTGGCGGTGCAGCCAAGCGCGGTATTTTGGTTAAAGGCTCGACTTTTTTAGATACCCTGACAGCAGTCAAGACAGTTGTTTTGGACAAAACAGGAACTTTGACAAAAGGAGTTTTTAAAGTAGCACAAATTGTGCCTAGAAATGGTTTTGCCCAAACAGAGTTGATGACAATAGCGGCTAAAGTAGAATCTCAATCAAATCACCCAGTCGCGAAATCTATTATGGAAGCTTACGGCGGAAATATAGATTCATCGGATGTGAAAGATTACGAAGAAATAGCGGGACACGGCATTCGAGCCAAATTAAATAATCAAATTGTGCTGGCGGGAAATGACCGTTTGCTGCACCGAGAAAATATCCCTCACGATCTCTGCAATGCTGAAGGTACTGTCGTGCATTTAGCGGTAGACAACCGCTACGCTGGCTATATTTTGATTGCTGACGAGCTTAAGGAAGACGCAGTACAGGCTATTCGCGACCTCAAAAAATTAGGTGTTGAGCGAATCGTGATGCTCACAGGAGATAATCAAGCTGTAGCCGATAGTGTTGCGAGAAAGCTCGGTTTAGATTCCTATTTAGCCGAGTTATTACCCGAAGGAAAAGTCGAGGCGATCGAAAAACTGATCGATCAATCTAAAAAAGGCGATAAAATTGTCTTTGTGGGGGACGGAATTAATGATGCACCCGTTCTTGCGAGAGCTGATGTGGGCATAGCGATGGGGGGTTTGGGTTCGGATGCGGCGATCGAAACTGCCGATGTTGTGATTATGGCAGATGCACCGTCCAAAGTGGCTGAAGCTATTCAGATTGCCCGAAAGACTCACAATATTGTTTGGCAAAATATCATTTTTGCCATGTTAGTCAAAGGCATATTTATTGCTTTCGGTGCTTTTGGGTTAGCTACAATGTGGGAGGCAGTTTTTGCGGATGTTGGGGTGGCTTTAGCAGCTATTTTCAATGCGACTAGAGTTTTGAAATAGAGTGTTCGCAGGGTGGGCATTGCCCACCTTACGCCACAATTGAAACATACATTTTGAGGTCAAAAATACTATGCGTCGTCAACGTTCTCAGCCCTGGATTCACCGCTATTCTCGTCCCATCACGGCAGGAATTGCCTCGATAGGGGCTGCGATCACTGCTTATCTAACAGTGGTCAAGTTATCCAACGGCACGGCAGTTTGTCCGGTCGAAGGCTGCGATATCGTGCTTTCGAGTCCCTATGCCTATGTCTTTGGTTTGCCTCTTTCTTTGTTCGGTTTTTTGGGCTATTTGAGCATGATAGTTTTTGCCGTAGCTCCCCTACTTGTTAATCCCGTAGAACAGAAGAGTCTCCGCTCTAAGTTAGAGTCTTGGACGGGACTATTTCTGTTTGCTGGTAGCACAGCTATGACGATTTTCAGCGGCTATCTGATGTATGTACTGGCTGTTGATATCAAAGCAGCTTGTATTTACTGTATTGCCTCTGCTTTGTTTGCAACTAGCTTGTTTGTCTTAGCATTAATCGGTCGCGAATGGGATGATATTGGGCAACTATTTTTTATAGGAATTCTGGTGTCTATGTTAGTGCTGATTTCCTCTCTGGCTCTTTATGCCGATGTCAATAATCTCGGTACAGCTAAGGAGACTAGCATGAAGACTATAACATCTTCCGGTACTTCCGAAATTGCTTTAGCGCAACATTTAAAAATAGTGGGAGCTAAAATGTACGGCTCTTTTACCTGCGATCATTGTCAAGCGCAGAAAGAAAGTTTTGGCAAAGAAGCGGCTGGCATTATCAATTATATCGAGTGCAATCCTCAAGGAAAAAATGCTCGGCGCGATCTTTGCGAAGCTGCGAAGATTCAAGCGACTCCCACTTGGGAAATTAACGGTAAGTTTTACCAAGGGCAAAAATCGTTGCAGGAGTTAGCTGATTTATCTGGCTATCAAGGAACTCGCGAATTTAAAAATCTCTCAAATCAGGAACGTTGACAAGAGTGATTTTTGGCGATCGACCTAATCATAGTCGATCGCACGCATCTCGGTTTAAGGTATGAAAAATACACAATTTTATATTTATGGTAATCGTGCGGTTGTAGCTAATGGGCGATCGATTATAGTTTGTTACTTTCTCAGGAACAGAAAGTGTTGATTGTTTCTGTTCCTGAGAGAAACTAAAGTCGGATGAGACGAATACGATTTTCGGGCATTCGTTGGAGATTGGCAGCAACTTTGGGGCTTCTATCGTCGCAAACTGTCGATGTTGGCACAAAAGACGGGGCGCAAGAAAGTGAACCAGAGTGCGGATGCTGTTGGAGGATGGGTTAAAAGAAGAGGTATAGGGCTAAGGATTCTCTTGATATTGTGCGATCGCTGTAATCCGAGAGTGGCGATCGCTTTTTCATGCTAGCGGGACTTAAACAACAAGTTTTAAAACTAAACATCGTCGCCCCAATCTAGGATACACCGACTTTGAAAACACGCCCTAGGGATTCAAGAGACAGCGGAGCGTGGTGTCCAGGGTGTTGGTTTCTCCTTTTTAGAGGTTCTCAAAAATTTCTTTTCATTCCCCCTTGACACTCCAGTGGACTGGATACTGCAAGATAGGATTAACCCCTCAAAGGAAAGGAAAAATACAACCATGACACTACAGCTAAAAGTCCCTAACATGGCGTGTTCAGCTTGTGGCAAAACCATTACCAAAGCCATCAAGACAGTAGATGCCGCCGCAAATGTTCAGGCAGATCCCAAAACCAAACTGGTCAATATCCAAACTCAAGCATCTGAAGCCGCCATTACAGAGGCAATTACAGCGGCCGGTTATCCCGTTACCTGTCACTAAAGATTTCTCAGACCCATATTAAGGATGAAAATAAGGAGGTTTTGTATGGAAAACGCCACTATGAAACTGCGAGGCATGAGTTGTGCCTCTTGTGCAAGTAACATCGAAGAGGCAATCCGCTCAGTTCCAGGAGTTGAGACGTGCAATGTTAACTTTGGAGCTGAACAAGCCAGCGTTACATATAATCCCAGCCAAACTGATGTAGCAGCGATTCAGGATGCCGTGGATGCGGCTGGATATTCTGCTCTGCCGATGCAAGATGATGTACTTGCCCCTGAAGATGATGCAGAACGGCAGGCGCGGCAAAGTGAAAATCAGGACTTGACCCGCAAGGTGTGGGTTAGCGGTATTATCAGCGCCGTTATCGTGATTGGCTCGCTGCCTGCGATGACGGGATTGCCTATTCCCTTGATTCCCATGTGGCTGCACCATCCCTGGCTACAACTTGTACTCACTACTCCAGTATTGTTTTGGGCGGGTAGGTCTTTCTACATCAATGCCTGGAAAGCCTTGAAGCGCCATACGGCGACAATGGATACGCTAGTAGCGATCGGGACAGGGGCAGCTTACCTCTATTCTCTATTTCCCACCTTCTCTCCCCAGTGGTTTATCAGTCAGGGTCTTCAACCAGATGTGTACTTTGAAGCAGCATCTGTAATTATTGCATTGCTCTTGCTAGGACGACTGTTGGAAAACCGCGCTAAGGGACAAACCTCAGAAGCAATTCGTTCTCTTATGGGTTTGCAGGCAAAAACGGCGCGGGTAATTCGTAATGGACGAGAGGTGGACATTCCCATCGCTGAGGTAGTGTTGGAAGATGTCATTCTAGTTCGTCCGGGTGAAAAGATTCCCGTGGATGGCGAGATTATTGATGGCTCCTCAACGATTGATGAGGCAATGGTAACGGGTGAAAGTGTACCCGTGAAAAAGCAGCCTGGTGATGAAGTGATTGGAGCGACTATTAACAAGACTGGAAGCTTCAAATTCCGAGCCACACGAGTGGGTAAAGATACGTTTTTGGCGCAAATCGTTAAACTGGTGCAGCAAGCGCAAGGCTCCAAGGCACCGATTCAGCGATTAGCCGATCGCGTTACGGGATGGTTTGTCCCTGTTGTGATTGCCATTGCGATCGCTACCTTCATCATCTGGTACAACATCATGGGCAACGTCACAATGGCATTGATTACCACCGTGGGCGTGCTGATTATTGCTTGTCCCTGTGCGCTTGGCTTAGCCACACCAACCTCGATCATGGTGGGTACAGGTAAAGGGGCAGAAAACGGAATTTTGATTAAAGGTGCAGATAGTTTAGAACTGGCGCACAAACTGCAAACTGTTGTTTTAGACAAAACAGGTACGATTACGCAAGGTAAACCCACTGTAACGGACTTTATAACGGTTAATGGTACCGCCAATGGTAACGAGCTAAAACTTCTGCGCCTCGCTGCATCCGTCGAACGGAATTCAGAACATCCTCTGGCAGAAGCGGTGGTGCAATATGCCCAATTTCAAGGAGTGGAGTTGAAGGATTCACGGGAGTTTGAGGCTCACGCAGGCAGTGGTGTGCAAGGGTATGTATCCAATCAATGGGTGCAAATTGGAACTCATCGTTGGATGAACGAATTGGGAATTGATACCAGTAGTTTGCAGCCACCGTGGGATCGATTGGAATATCTCGGTAAGACGGTTATCTGGATTGCCGTAAATGGCAAAGTAGAAGGAATTATGGGCATTGCCGATGCAGTGAAACCATCTTCTGTTGTCGCAATTCGCACTTTACAAAAGATGGGATTAGAAGTGGTAATGCTAACAGGTGATAACCGTCGCACGGCGGAAGTCATAGCGCGGGAAGTCGGCATCAAACGAGTTATTGCAGAAGTTCGTCCCGATCAAAAAGTCGCTCAAATCGAAAATCTTCAGGCAGAGGGAAAAATTGTCGCAATGGTGGGGGATGGAATCAATGATGCACCTGCACTTGCTCAAGCTGACGTAGGCATGGCAATTGGCACAGGAACAGATGTCGCGATCGCAGCTAGCGATATCACTCTAATTTCTGGTGACTTACAAGGCATTGTTACTGCCATCCAACTGTCGCGCGCTACGATCCAAAACATCAAACAAAATCTGTTTTTTGCCTTTGTCTACAATATGGCAGGCATTCCCATCGCCGCCGGAATTCTTTTCCCGATTTTTGGATGGCTCCTCAATCCAATTATTGCCGGGGCAGCAATGGCATTTAGTTCCGTTTCTGTAGTAACAAATGCGTTGCGGCTCCGTAACTTTCGACCCAAAAAGGTTGGCTAATTTGATTCTTGCTTAAGAAGGAATAATCATGAACAAGCAACTTATATTTCTAGGAACATTAGCAAGATTTGGATTTCTGCTTGGGGTAATTTCCGGTTCAATTTTTGGAGTGTTAACGTAGCCTATTTTTGCACTCTGATGAATGAAACATCGAACGATAGCGCGGGTTTAGTCAATCACGAAGGAAATTCACTAAATACCTTTGTTCAAAAGCCGCTCTTACTCCCATAATCTTGTGTATTTTTTAGGAGGTTTTCCAATGCTCGGCAAAACAACAATTATCGGTACTATTGCTAGTCTCGTGGTTGTACTAGGAATGTTATCTGGTGAAGGAATAGCGCAAAATACCCATGAAACACACCCAACTCAAACACAGCAAAAAAGTCAGTTTCATCGCATTGAACAACCCTTAAGTAACAAGATTTTAGTTACTTTGGCTGGAATCGGATTAATTAGTTTAGAACTTTGGTGGTTTCTCCTTAGCAAACCCAAATCTCAGAAAGCAGTTACAGCCAGTGGAGGAATTCAAGAAGTAACCGTCACCGTTGATGGTGGCTATGAACCCAGCCGCATTGTTGTGCAAGCTGGACAACCCGTGCGTCTTAACTTTCACCGCCAAGATCCTAGCAGTTGTTTGGAACAAGTCTTAATTCCAGATTTTCATATTGCAGCAGATTTGCATCTGAATCAAGTAACCTCTGTTGAATTCACACCAAAAAAAGCTGGCAGTTATGTCTTTAGCTGTGGCATGAATATGTTTCGAGGCGAAATTATCGCCGCCGAAAACCAAAAACTTGAATCAACGGGGTTCGAGGATCCTCAAACACTAACAGAATCCCCGTTCAATTCATCCATGTCAACACATCAGCCTAAAACAATAATTGACGCTGAAGCTATGGAAATCAATCCAACTGTTGACCAGGGCATCCAGAAAGTGACTATCATTGTTAACAAAGGCTACACGCCCAATCATCTGGTAGTTAAAGCAGGTAAACCCGTTCAACTCCACTTTTTACGTGAAACTTCTAGTGGTTGTTTAGCGAAAGTGCTGATTCCCGATTTTGGCATTGCTACCGATTTGTCTTTGAATCAAGTAACAACCATTGAATTCACTCCCGAAGATGTAGGAAACCACACTTTTAGTTGTGGCATGAATATGTTTCGCGGTACCATAGAAGTGCAAGCCGCTAACGTCTCTGACCCGGATGAAATGGCTGCTCAAGCCTTAAATAACTGACCATCAACCAAGTGCGATCGCTCGAATGGTTTGTCCAAACGCCTACTGCTACCCAAAGTTGGGACATTCAGGCGATCGCCACTCAGTCATTCAAAAAAATGTCTAGCCCCTCTTGACTCTCCATCCCACTGGATAGTTTATCATAAGCTTAGAGTTGGATTCAGTAGAGGAAATGAGTATGTTAGTTCAAGAAAAGCAAAAACTCATTGGTTTAGTTGCGAAGGAAAGTGGCGTACCGATCAAAACCATTCGCTACTATGAAGAACTCGGTTTAATCAAGGCATCAGGCAGAACCGAGGGGAAATATAGATTATTTAATTCTGATATTTTGACTCGGCTAAGCTTTATTAAACGCGCCCAAACTTTGGGATTAACTTTAGCCGAGATTCAAGAATTATTGACGGTTCACGATGGGGGAGAGTTGCCTTGTGAACACATCAAAGTCCAGTTGCAAGATAAACTGCTCGCTATCGATCTACAAATTCAGCAACTATTTATCCTCAAACTAGAGTTGGAAGGATTACTTTCAGGTTCGCCCACCTTACTAGAAAAAGTTGATTCCATCATTTGTCCTCTGATTCAAAAAAAGTAAATTCTTCTATAACTTAATTGTTTCGATCGGTGTGTCAACGGAGGTTATAGAAGTTGACACACTGGTTTTTTATCAAAAAATAATATCCCTCAAGACAACGGCCCCATACACTGATTAAGGCAAGTCCAACAGTTATGGTCAAGAAAAAATCAGGGTTTATATATTTTCTGCCTGCCTAAATATTAGAGTTGCAACACATTAAAAAAGATGAATTAGCAGGGCAAATATTTGACAATGAGCTAGAGCTTGCCTACGCCGTAATTCAGGGAGTAGAAGTTAGATAGAGGAGAAAGAAAAAACTACCGTACCCAACGTGTTAAATTTAAATCCAATCACCACACTAAGCTTTTCGTTACATAAAGATAATTTTTCCCGCCTACCTACTTATATGTCGATTTATTCTGGAAAAATTTGTCAATATTTTTTCGCTACCCCCTTGACTCTCCAGTCGAATAGAGAATTTAAGCTGTTATTAGGTTGAGTAAGTTCACGATTGATTTACTCAACAAAGTTCACCCATCAATCACCATCGATTAGAAATTCAAGGCTATGGTACTGCAACTAACTGTTCCTAAACTGGCTTGTTCTGCTTGCGTGAATGCTATCACCAAAGTTATTCAAACACTTGATTCTACTGCCTCGGTTCAAGCCAATCCAAAAACCAAACTTGTCAGCATAGAAACTCAAGCCTCCGAAACAGCAATCAAAGAAGCAATAGCTGCGGCTGGCTATCCATCCGTGTAAACCTTTTAGTTTTTTTCCTGCCAGCGGTTAGCTTTTGGCTAGCCGCCAATCCTAAATATTCATCTTAACGGTGGAGTTTGTCAGTAGTTTAGAGGATTCATTTACAAGAATGCCCTTAACTAAAAACTCCAAACGAGAACAGCAAAGTCTGAACCCCTGATAAATCGACAACCTCAAGTTTACTAACTGGAGAAAACAATGAAGCCATTTTTAACTGCAATTGCTATCACTTCAACTCTCATCCTAGCTCAAGGTTGCTTCTCACCCTCAAGCACGAAATCTGGCGAAACATCAACTTCTTCTGCCTCACAAGTGGCAAATACAAGTTCTCACGAGGGTCATGTAATGGATAATGTCCAGACATCAGGAGCTAATAAAAATCCTCATGAGGGTCATAATATGGAAGATTCCAAAACCCATGACGCGGGAGAACAACATCATGATGGTGGTCATTCGGGATATTCAGATGCCGAACCTGCGAATGCTATCGCTAAGCTGACAGTTCCCTCCAATATCGCGCCCAAAACTCCCGTACCTTTGGTAATTGAAGTCCAAAACAAAGAGGGAAAGTCTATTGCTGATTTTGATAAATTCCAAGAACAATTAATGCACCTGATTGTCGTTAGCGATAATCTCCAATATTTCAATCATATTCACCCCACCTATAAAGGAAATGGACGCTTTGAAGTTCAAACTGATTTTCCCGGCTCAGGTAGTTACACGCTGTTCAGTGATTACAAACCAGCAAAAAATGCAGAACAAGTTTCTGTCTTAAAAATGCAAGTTCCTGGTCAAGCTTTAGCTCGATCGAAAGTTGACATGGCTACCACCAAAACTTTGGGAAATACTAAGGCTAACCTCACGTTTTCTCAACGTCAAATAAAAGCAGGACAAGGAGTTAACTTAATTTTCAATTTGCAAGATGCTAGTAGCAACCAACCGCTGAAGGATTTACAGCCCTATTTAGGGGAAAGAGGACACTTAGTTATCCTCAAGCAGTCATCACCGTTGACAAAAGCCGACTATATTCATGCTCATGCCTTGAAAGATACTCCAGCAGGAGAGGTTCACTTTATGACCAGTTTCCCCCACCCAGGAAAATATAAGCTTTGGGGGCAGTTCAATCGTAATGGTCAAATTGTCACGGCTGATTTTTGGGTAAACGTGGAATAGTTATACTCGCATTTTTTGTTTCTGAAGCAGAGAAACAGATTTTTGTTTCAAATGCTTGATTTCTCAACATTTTGCTATCAGCTAACTACTGGTGGCTGATAGCAAAACTCCTTGCCAATAAATCATGAGTAAACTATGGGGTAGTCATGCAGAGTAATGATATCGTTTTCTTAGGCAAAAATTATAGTGATGTACAAAGTTAAAAATTGCTCCAATATGGTTTTGCAGTTTTTTTGAGAAAGACAAGGTTTTACGAACTAAACGAGAAATTCGCTGCCGGAAAGTATTATTAAGTCTTTCAATATGACTGGTTTTTCCCGATTCTTTACCTACAGGTCGATGTCTTTTAAAAGGTAGCACTTCTGAATAAGATTCCCAAAAATCAGTATAACAAACAGCACATTGTCTATAGACAGGAGGTAAAGATTGCCAGAGCTCTTCCGCAGATTTTTTTGAGCGGTCTCCAATATAAAGTCCAACAATTTCACGGGTCTTTTGATCTAAAGCTATCCAGAGCCATTGCTTTTTTCGCTTGTTTTTGACAAATGACCGCATTTCATCTAGCTGTAAAGTCAACTGACATGAAGGTTTTTTCATCACCAAATTTTCTTGGGAAATTTCGGCATACTTTTTATTTACATAATTCTGAAGCCATCGAATCGATACCCCCGTAGCTCTAGCAATTCCGGCTCAAGAAATTTTTTCTAAAATCAGCCGCTCAATTAAGGCTTTAGTATAGGAGTGAAATCTGCTTATATTGAGAATTTTCAATAAACTGACGACTACAATTTTTACATTTAAATCGCTGTTTCCCGTAATAAGTCTTTCCATTTTTAATAAAAAAATCGCTTTGACAATTAGGACATTCCATACTTTTACCTCGGAAATTTATGTTGATTTAATATTAAACCATTACTGTGCATTACTACCCGGATATTTTCAAACGTTCTTTTTCACGAGCTTTAAAACTTGAAGCATACCAAACTAGCAGTAAAATGGTAATTACAGGAAGAAATACTATACACGTCAGCAGCAAGATGAACGAAATAATCATCATTAGAACTTGGAAAAGTTAGCTAACTTCTGGGTAAAGTCACACCAGTGTTCAATCCTTAAATTTACGATACTCTGGCGATTCTACCCAAATTGTACAGAATCCCGAAATAGCTGGCCTTCCCGCCACTTCCAAAGTCACCCCCAGACGCTTGACATCCTTTTTACATTCCAGATCAGTAAGACTATCCGAATTCCACCTCATCAAATTCCGAGCAAACTTCCCCTCAGCACTCGTTGCCCACCGCAAAGTCTCCGCCTGCTCCTGAGTTAAAGAAACTGCTTCCCCCGGTGCAAACCCTCCTTGCGACCAAAGTAAACCCATCCACCCCATCACAGCACCGGCACCTAACGCCACCAACAGGATACCCGCAGCCGGTATCAAAGCAAGAGCCGATGTCCTCCACCGAGTCAACTCCGT
This sequence comes from Microcoleus sp. BR0-C5, assembly GCF_036705045.1. NCBI lineage: Bacteria > Bacillati > Cyanobacteriota > Cyanophyceae > Oscillatoriales > Microcoleaceae > Microcoleus > Microcoleus sp. BR0-C5. Next base: position 25,457 of record NZ_JAUBTR010000012.1, on the reverse strand, counting down.
CTGACGCACCAGAGAATTGACTGCTTCAGCAATTTTCCCCTCTTGCTTCTCAACCGCCACCCGTTCGTAACTCGCCAAAGTTTTATTAATCCGCGCCACCCACCGATCGAACGCTAACTCAAAATCCTCTGGTTTTGGACTCTCTTGAATCAGCACTTCCAATCGGCCAGCAGCCAACAAAATCAGAAAAATCGGGTCAGTTGGCTCAATTTTCCCCTTAAAAGCCAACTCCAAAACTTTGCGCCTGTACTCCTCAGATTGCCCCTCTAAAGCAATATCAAGCAAAGATTTAGTATCAACAGCACCATAACTCACGGCAACATCCCCGTAGTTTCAAACGCCTCATAAGCTGACAACATAAACGACTTAATCCGCTGTCGGCCCAGTACCCCGAGTTCCTGGCTATTCCTTGCCAAATCAAAAGTTATCCCCCGAGCATCTATCGCATTCCTTTCCCGCGAATAAAACTTAGGAAAATCAATCACCTTGACCTCATATTTTTTAATCGCATTCTGCACCTCCTCCATCTCTTCCACAGAACTCCAATCATCCTCCAATCCAAAATTGCGGACGAGAACGTGAGCAATCTTATTGTCAAAATGCTTAACTGACTTCAAAAATAGTTGCACGCTATCGTAGCCCCCCGTGCAAATAAACCACTTGCAAAAACTAATGCGAGACTGCTTCCCCAACTCAATTAAATTGTTTCTTCCCATCCACTTAGTTACCAAAGGATAAACCTGAGCCGGTAAATTGACAATTACGCTCTTCTCAAACGCCAATTCAAAAATTCGATCCGCTTCGTAAAACTTCTTCTCGTCCTCGCTAAACAGAGCTTCACGGCATACGCTCTCATAGATTCGAGATACATCAGGATTAGAGCGATCGGTATCTACGGCAAAAAATGGGAAATTCTTGTCTAAGAAATACTGAATTAAAACCCTAGCAAATAAGCTTTTGCCAACCCCGCCTTTCTCTCCATCAATCAGATGAATTTTAGTAGCCGGTTTTTCAACCTTCTCTAACCCGCACTCTTTGAAACCATTCGAGTTTTCTATCGCTGTCTCCATACCTGAATCTCCTCCTTCATCTACCTGTTTAACCACAGAATCTGTTAGTTGCACTTGATATTTCGAGTTTCTACTTCTACTTGCCATGTCGAACTGTCCTATTTCCGGTTGATTTCCTAACATAAATACAGTTATTTCTGCTGTGGATGGATAGCTAATAACTGCCCAACCAGCAAGAAAATGTGCCTAATATCTAACTAAATTCGCAAATACAATACAATGACTAGCATCCCTGTATTTGCAGAGGTAATTAGAGAAAATTTTCGCTCAATAATTGAAGCTCATTCATGCGAATCCTGAATCATCGAAATCCTCGCCACCCTCTAATTCAAATAAGTCATCCGCAGTCAATCCGCTACGAGTGGAATGGTTAAGAGGCGTCAAGCTTTCCACACCGTAAAGCAGAGAACGGTCTGCCTCCTCAATACCAGCAGGTACTTCTCGCGAAGATGGTATTTGGGAAATAGGCATTCCCCCTATATTAGTAGGAGGATATTCAATCCCGCCTCGATCGCGCAAATAGAGAGCGTGCTTTTCCAGAGCATAGACGGCATTTCTAAATAACCGCCCTAAAATAACTGGATCGATATTCCCTTTTTCCAGATATGCTAGCGGCAGCCAGTAAGGTCGCAGAGATTGGAGAATCATTTCTCTCGAAGGCAGCAATAAATTGCCTTTAATATAGGACATCAAAACTCCATCATCAGTAGATTTTAAAGGCTGATAGCGCCACAAAAAATCAACCCTTTCTTTTTCCTTAGCCACGACCAACTATCTCCTGTAAAACGGAACCTTTTGACCCACAAACAGCGGATTCTGTGACCTGAGAATTGAACTGCTTTTTCAAATTTGCCTTGAAATACGAAAACATCCCATAGACATCATTGAGCCGATTTTCAAACCCTTTCTTTTCCAAAATAGGTGGCATAGCAATTTCGGCATTCCAAATAATCGGAAAGCGATCGTAATGTTCGTTTAACTCCTTGCGGAAATAATCAGCCGTCCCACCGCAGAACACCAACTCATCGCAATCCGGTGGCAAATTCTCATCCAACCAACTGGTGAGACTCCGCGCATATTCAGGTCGTGCCTCTTTGATTGCTGCTATCATCTGCTGCACTTCTTGGGCCCGCCCTTGCTTAGTCGTGCTGCGAGCCAACCGCATTAAAGGAGCTGCCTTGAGCTCAGATCCCGCTGCTGCGATCGCCGGAGTCAATCGCTCCGCAGTCTGCCCTGAAGTCCTAGCTACCACCCTCTCCACCATGCGGATGAAGCCCAAATCGCTTGTTTTTCCCGGCCTAACATCTCCCCGCTGAGCCACCAGCAGGCTAGCATTGCGGTAGCCAATCATGGCGATCGCGCACACCCGCTCTTTCAAAACAGAACCAACTTTCTTGTTGTGCATCAGGTAAATACCACCGCCCTCTGGCTTGCAGTTAAACGCCAACAATTCCACGCTCATTGAGCCTGTAGGAGTTTGGTAATCTGCTAAAGCTTCCCGCAGCACCCGCTCGAACCTCCCTCGGTCTTCATATTCCCCCGGTGGCAACAACACGGCGATCGCCGCCGTAAATTTCTCCGGCAAATTCAGCTTTTCCTTAATCGCCCACATCCCAGCCAGAGTTTTGTGCAGCGCCCTCTCGTACTTAAGCTCCGAAAGGCCAGCATTGGCGTGAAACCTCTCTTTCGCCAAATACCCTACTGCCCTGTAATCGTTCCTAAAGGCAACCCAAGCCGTATTCTCAGGTTCGGCTGACCCCAATTGGTCTGTGCCATAAGCCAAAATTGATTCGTGCGGTACAGATACGACCTCCGGTTCCATGCACAGCAGTCGAATTTGATTCTTTGGCCCTGCGTAAAGAATTTTGGTAGCTGACCCCCCGTAATCGCAGGCCGCGATCGCTTGAGGCCAGATGGTGTCGATAGTAGTTTCGCTCATATCGCAGGTCTTCCTAATTGAAGTTTCAAGAGTGATAAACAAACAGCCCTGTACGGAAAGGACGTGCAGAAATAACCCTTACGCTAAGCCAAGCGTGCCACCTCAAAAGAAGGCTGTAAAATAACAGCTATTCAAGGATTAAAACGCACTTACTACTTATTAACCCCTCCTAAAACCTCCCCTCCCTCAGCCAGTTGTCTGAATCCCAGCATCTACAAAAATCGGACTCACGGCTTAGGCTGGGACAGAGCTTTTGGTAGCAAGCTGTGTCAGAGGTGCGTGCAAACTGCTTTCTCTAACGGGATAGCACCCCTATGAGGAGAGCGCTGCTGCCAGCCTGTCGCTGTTCAATGGAAAATTTTCCATTAGCTATTAGACGGGAAGCCCCGCGCTGTATTGCTTGCAATCAGCATCGGGTACTTCACACAGACATCTCGAAAAAAGATGTAGAGACAAGGGCGATCGCGTATGCAAGCAAAAGTGGAAGAGCACGCATCATTGATTTTCCCAGATGTCTATTGGAAATTCCCACGCCTGTTAAGTTCAGCCAAATCTGGCTCTGGGCCACAGTGACAATGGAAAATTTTCCATTGGAAATTCCCACGCCTGTTGAATTCAGCCAAACCTGAGTCTAAGCCCTAGTGGCAAGGGAAAATTTTCCATTGGAAAGACTGACATCGAGTTGCCATGCCTTAAAGCCCCTCCAGGCAACAAGCGAGTGGCAAGTGGCTGAGGCGCGATTGCCCTCCGCGCACGCTACCCGATCGCAGCCGAAGGATAAAGTTTGTTACCCAACACCAAATAGCGAGCAAACTAGCCATGTCGAGATCCAAACGAATCAAAAGAATAACCGTATACCTAACGCCAGAAGAACTTCAACTTGCTGAGACAATGGCTAAAAATCTCCAGGTGAGCATCAGCAATCTGTTCCGATACCACACTTTTAAACAACAACATCAACCAGCTTTGTGCCAAAAATTAGCCGAACTTAACCTCCGCCTCAAACCGATTGCCCTTGCTACAGAACAAGCATTATGGATGGGGGAAAAAATTACACAGCCAGCCAACTTTGAGGATCTGATTGAGCAAACTTTGGCACTGCTCAAGCAAGTACAGCAACAGCAAATGAACGTACCACTTCTAATGAATTTAAGCGATATTGAGGAAAATTTAGAAGCTCCTAGCGAAAACTTTTAATAAAAACATCCACAAATCATCACTTTTTTACTACACAAGTTTTAAGTTTAGTAAATAATGATTGGCAAGCAGAAAATCGGTAAAACTTTTACCCCATTGCTCAATTACCTCTTCTCCAAAGAAGGAGCTTCACTGATTGGAGGAAATATGGTAGGAGAAAATGTCCAGGAATTAGCTGCTGAGTTTCTGTTCTCCAAACAACTCAACCCTAGAGTTGAAAAACCAGTTTACCATGCGACCTTAAGCGTGCCGGATGGCGAGTATATCCCTGATGCCAAATGGCGGGCGATCGCTCTAGATTACCTAGAAGGAATGGGACTGGATAAAAATCTGTTTGCTATCATCCGCCATACCGACCGCGACCACGACCACATTCACATTGCAGCCAGCCGTATCAAATTGGATGAGCAAGGAACTTGCGTATCAGATAGCTGGAACTATCTACGCAGCGAAAAATTGATTCAAGAATTGGAAGAAAAGTATGACTTGACACCAGCTTCCCGCAGTTTTGATAAAGAACGCCGTTCTCCCACGACTGGCGAACACCGACGGTTAGCAAGAACGGGGGAAATCAGCACGCGGGAACAACTGCAAACAGCACTAGATAGAGCAACCACTGACAGTCCCGCGCTCGCTCTTTTGATTGACCGACTCGTTGAACAAGGCATTAGTGTAAAAATAGAACCTACCCCCGCAGGCGAATTAGGGATTAGCTACAAATTAGGCAATATTGCTTTTAGCGGCACTCATTTAGGCAAAGCTTACACCTTCAAGGGGCTGCAAAAATACAGAGGAGTCACTTACTCTGCTAATACTGACATAAATGTGGAAGCCATTCCCCCATTGCAAGAGCGAGAATTGAACGAAATTTTGGAAACAGAAAACTCTAAACCAAATAGCGACGCGAACACTGATAGTGATGCTGATGACTGCGGCGAAATGAGGAACAGCAGCATCGAGAGCAATTCTTCACCAATATACTGGCAGACCTACTCTAATATTGACAGGCCAGATCGAGAAGGAAGCAGCACAGGGACTTCCTCAGAAACCGACAAAGATTCTCTAATCGCTGAGTCAGAAGATGTAGGCAAACCCGACTCGCCCAACGATCGCGAAACATCGGGGTTCGACTCACTTAACTGGGAGTCTGTACGAAGCAATTTAATAGAAAATGCTTGTCTGCCAGTCGAATTAATCGACCTGCTACACGACAGGGGATGGATAGACGCAGACAGCCTGAACCGCCCTGTATTCCAACTCCGCACTCTTGCAGGAGAGTACAGAGGAACCTGCACCTTAGACGCCAATGGAAAATTTTCCATTGACAGTCATGGGGAAGGCTCATATCAAGGAGGCGACAACAGTGAAAAGGGAGTTTTCTGGATAGCGGTTCAAAACAATATTGAAAGAGCCATTATTGCCAGCAACCCGGTAGAACTCCTGTCTGTAATTGCCTTAGATCCAGATTTCAATAAGAGGCCGACTTTATACTTAAGCATTGATGCGGTTTCTTCGCTGCCAACCGACTTTCTTAAGGAAGTAGAAACTATAGTAGCCGGCTTCAAAGGAGATCGAGATGGCGATCGACTGTCAAAAGAAATTATTGAAACATTCCCTCAATCAAAGCGAATCAATCCAGGCTTTGCCGGCTGGAACGCAATCTTAGCATCTCAAGAGCAAGAAACAGAAAATGGTTTTAACGATCGTGATGAAGCAATCGATCGCAATTTTGGCGTAATTTTGGATTAATCAAAGCTCACTATTAGTATTTTACGCAGCTTTCATGGGGCCAGGAAACGATGACTAAAGTGGGGCGATAAACAAATTGCTTATTTTTACGACGCCCTTTTCGACTTGTTTAAGCAGTAAAACCGTCGCTGCAACCCACCTCAAAACCAAACAATATGCTATTTGGAAAAGAGCTTTTTCCAAACCGGCTTGTCCAAGCCGTGACTCAGACTCTATTATCAGTATTGTGAAAGAGTGGAAGCGCCACCTTAAAATTATGAATCTACGTCACTTACTTCTCTCGACTGCGCCCTAAATCTTCGTGCAACCAGCGAGAATGGAACTCTGCTTTGTTAGGAGTAATGGAAGGACTAAAAGCAGTGTATCTCCCAATTAAATTCAGCGATTTGCCATTGGTGAAGTGGCTGCTAGCGCAGCATTATGAATGGCTTGCTAACAAAAAATTGAATTTGAGAAATTCCCAACTATTATCATGAAACTGCATTCACCCATTTGCGATCTGCCAGGGTTAAACCCAAGCAATTACAAAATGCTAGAAAGGCTGGGCCTTGCAACTGTACGAGACTTACTGCTCTACTTTCCCCGTGATTACATCAAGTATCGGCGAGTAAAAATTTATCAGTTGAAAGTAGGCGATTCAGTCACGGTTGTAGGTAAGATTCAACATCAGGAAGTAGTGAGTCCGCCTAAAAATTATAGGCTAACAATTCAGACTATTATTGTCAAGGACAAAACCGGTAAAATAGCCTGCAAGCGTTTCTTCAACCATCCGTACTACCAATCAAAAAAGTGGAGGGACGAGCAAGCCGCCACCTATGTTGCTGGAGGCATTGTTGCTATATCTGGGATAGTCAAAGCCGATCGCTATTGCGGAATGACATTAACTTCCCCTGAAATCCGATTAATCGGTCTAGACGAAGCCAAGGATACGAAAAATTCAATTATCCCAATTTATCCTTTGACAAAGGGAGTTAGCAACGAAATTGTCCAAAATGCAGTAACCTCAGTTTTGGAATCTGCCAAGCTGCTAAATGACCCCCTGCCGCAGGAGTTCAGACGACAACACGGTTTGATGGAATTACAGAAGGCGATCGCAAACATCCACCAGCCCCCAGACGAAACCAAACTAGAAGCTGCCCGCCGTCGCCTGGTATTTGATGAGTTTTTCTATCTCCAGCTATCGTTTCTCGTGCGTCGCCACCGACTTTTGGCGCGATCGGCTCTTACAAAAATAACTCCTGCTGGCCCTCTAATCCAACACTTTTACTCTCAACTTCCCTTCTCGCTTACCTCAGCTCAACGTAGGGTCATTAACAACATTCTCAACGACATGACTTCCAAAACGCCGATGAACCGACTGGTACAGGGGGATGTCGGTTCTGGTAAAACAGTTGTTGCTGTCGTTGCTATCCTCGCTGCCATCCAGTCTGGCTACCAAGCGGCACTTATGGCACCTACAGAAGTGCTAGCCCAACAGCATCACAGGAAGATTGCGACGTGGTTTGAACGCCTTGGCGTTTCTGTTCAATTGCTGACGGGTTCTACCAAAACCGCCAAGCGCAGAGAAATCCACGCCCAATTAGAGACGGGTGAACTTTCACTATTGGTAGGAACTCACGCGCTTCTGCAAGAGAAGGTCAACTTCAACAAACTCGGTCTGGTAGTCATCGACGAACAGCATAGATTCGGTGTGCAACAGCGGCAGGATTTACTGAACAAGGGAAATAGACCTCATGTACTGACGATGACTGCAACTCCTATTCCGCGTACTTTAGCACTGACCTTGCACGGGGATTTGGATGTCAGTCAGATTGACGAGTTACCGCCCGGTCGTCAGAAGATTCACACGAAAGTGCTTAATAAAAGCGCTTCAGCATACGAATTAATCCGCCGCGAGGTACTTCAAGGTCGTCAGGCATACATCATCCTTCCCCTGGTGGAAGAATCGGAAAAGCTAGATTTGAGAGCAGCGGTAGCAGAATACGATCGACTCTCAACAGAAATCTTCCCCGAATTTAGCGTAGGATTGCTGCACGGTCGGATGACATCAGCCGAGAAAGATGAAGCGCTCAAATCATTCCGCGACAACAAAACCCAGATACTCGTTTCCACCACTGTGGTTGAAGTGGGCGTGGATGTTCCAAATGCTACAGTTATTTTAATCGACCATGCCGATCGCTTTGGCTTGGCTCAACTGCACCAGTTAAGAGGTCGCGTCGGTCGGGGTTCCCACCGTTCCTATTGTCTTCTGTTAAATACCAGTAAAGCAACAGAAGCTAAGGCACGTCTTGAGGTATTGGAAAAATCTAGCAACGGGTTCTTTATTTCCGAAATGGATTTGCGACTGCGTGGGCCAGGTGTTGTGCTGGGCTATCGCCAGTCGGGAATTTCCGAATTTGCTCTGGCAAATATACTGGATGATGAGGGTTTGCTGAATTTAGCTCGTGAGATGGCAGTAGCGATCGTCAAAAGTAACCCGAATTTAGAGGGACATCCTTTGATGGTTGCAGAACTCAAAAGACGAGGGCTGACAAGTTGGGATTGCACTCTTAATTAATAGGTTTGCTTAGAGGATATTAAAAAATTATGGTGAACAGAGTGCCAGCCCGATCGAGTATGTCAATATATTGGCTCACATCGCAGGGTTTTGCTTCCCTCCTTTCATCAGCAGTTAAATATAGCTTTCTTTAGCTTTTGAAATATCCTCTTAGCTTTTTATGAGAATATTTTTTTACTTAACCTCAAACAATCTATTAACATATTTTTTATTCATAGGATATACTTTTAATTATATAATTGTATTTTATAATTACTATTGAGGTCGTATTTTGAACGGTTATCTTATCTACCATCCATCTCGTACTAAATCAGTATTCGATAGCATCGTAGTTTATCACGATTCTATTGTTGGCAATCAAGATCCATACATTTGGAATTGTAAATTCCTGCATTCCTATTGTCACATTACACAAATGTCTTCCATAGTAAATAATATCAATTTTTGGGTCAGTGGCGATACTTTTCCAAATTTTAATAACCTTTATTGTGATTTGGTATTTATTATAAAGGAAAAAACTTACTGGAAAAATGCTAATACTATAGATCGTACCGATGCTACTATTGATACTGATGAAGCATATCTGGATCACTATCGTTGGGCTTGGCAACATCCTTTTAAGCGTCGTCGCAGATTCACCCTTAAAGCTGATCCAGATAACAGCTTTCAGCCACAGAACGCTTTTCAAGAATTAATTGATATTCTTCCTTTTCTGCTCGAACAAGGACTGACCCTACCTGAAATTCGTCGAGGTATGAGAGCGGGCTTTAATTCTAAACCGTTTAGCCTTAATGCTTCTTTGGCAGCTAATCTTTACTCTTGGTTGGATCGAACCGCAGCTATTAAACTTGAGGGAGCTAAGTTACAAAAAATTCGTGAAAACAACCCGCATTTAGCAAGCCTATAAATTTATTGAAAATTTTAGTATAATTCCTTAATTAACAAAAATTATTTCTTATGTAAGAGTTACGAAATTTAGCCTTAGCCATATAAACAGCTTCCTTAACTTTCCATTGTTTTTGGGGCAGTAACTCTTTAACATTTTGTAACTGAACTAATCCTCTATAATCACCTGTAATTTGAGAAACAACTCTAGCGATCGCCTTACAACAACCATCAGGATATTTAACAACTTGCAACTCAGAAAACCGAATCACCACCCAATTTCTTTCTAAGAAAAACTGATTGCGCTGATTATCTTTATTCCTATCCACACAATGATGAGGCTTTCCCGTTCTCCCATCATAAGGTTCATCAATCTCGATATCTATAGCTAAACCAGTCGGTTTATGAACCAAAATAAAGTCAGCGGTGTAACGAAAAGATGTACCGGGTATAGGAAACTCACCACCCATACAGAAGTCATAAAAACCAGAGAAATAACGACATAAGTAAATAAAAAATTGCTTTTCACTTACCCCTTGCTGTACTCCTCCCTTACTCTGACTTGCTGGCTGCTGAATAATTTCTCTTAAAGAAATATTAAACAGCTTAGATCGTTCCTGCAACAGAGAATTATATTGCTCAGTTTCCTTGTGATTTAGCTGCAAGCGACACAATTGATAACTTTCGTATTTGGATAATTGTTGTTGGTAGTCAGCCAGTCGTTGCTTGTAGCGATCGCGCACTTGAAAATCAACAAACCGCAGATAGGAAAAAGTCGCCACTACACTCACTGACGAACACGTCAGCGATGACCAGAAAGCCATAACACTCATGCCAAACAGCCAGTTAACCAACATTACTACCGCAACACTAGCTATCCAAAGTTGAATTACCAGAGAATAACGAGAATTATTGGAAACTGGCGGTCGCGGCGGAAAAGGCATTTTTTTTGTAGAAGAAGCACTTTCTTCCAAAATAGGTATCGGGTTATCCGCGCAGAACTGACGAATTGAATCAGGGATAAGAATAACTGGATAAAAGCCTCTTATTTGGCTCATAATTATGCTTTTTGTAGGCGATGTACAAGCTAAAATTATGTATATTTTCAGCCTTTAACTTACTAAATATGCGCGTCGTATCCCATCAGTCCAAGGAATTATACACACCTCTACCTAATTTCCGATGTCATCGACTTATAAATGGGCTAACGCCCACCTTTTTGGGTGAAAATAATAATTTGCTACGCCACTACTTATGCCTACAAATCAGCCCAATAATACACAAAAAATTGCCACAGACCGTCTCAAATCCACGCGGGAAAAACTGACTAGAAAAATCAAATTGGCATTGAAGACTGCAACACCAGAAGAAACTCTGGAAGTGTGGATGCTAATGAAACGGCAGGAACTCAAAAGAACGACTCCTGGGTTATCGGAACAGCAGATGGAAAGCGTCGTGCGATCGCTAATCCTAGAACTCGGCTATGACATCATCGCTACCTCAACTGCCTCACCTGCTGCTGCATCGCCAGAACCAGAAGTTCAGACAGATGAAAGCGAAGTGGATGACGCGGATGAGGATAACGATGCTGATTTCACTAACGACGATCTTGAAGGCGACGAAGATAACTTTTCAGAAGAATTATCAGATGTATCTGAAGAAAAACTTCCTTCTCGCAAGCAGCGGGTTCCTGCTTTGAAAAAAGTTGAAAGCTTAAGGGCTTCTACGCGAAATGGAAAGCACTATTAAGCATTGTTGAATTTGAAATTCTAGACGAGGTTTTACACAACCGTGTCCCTACAACAATGTGAAGTTGACGACACAACAAATACACTCATTTCCTACACTAATACTTCTTTGCTGGGAAGAGTGGATTTCAAATCCGACTCCCTAGAACTTATCCCAGAGACGGAAATTTTGGAAGTAGGCGATGAAAGCATTGACTCTCATAGTTTGGAAGACGAACTCACGCCCGGAACGCTAGCCATACTCGCTAGCATTGAAACTTTTGATGAGTATTTTCATTGTTGCGGAAGGTGGTAACTAATGTATTTAGCCAAAGATTCGTTAGCCAGATATTCGATACAAGCAGTCGAACTCTGGAATCAATTGGAAACTGCTGAAACTCCCGAAGAAGAGGAAACTATCCTCAAACAACTCTGGGAAATTCAGACAGACCAGGAAATTGTTGTTGACACTCAAGCCGAACTAGCAGACCAACTAGATGCTGAAATTTGTGCCGTAAAAGCACGCTTAAAACACTTAGTAGAACTGCATAATAAGGCAATTGAACGACTGGAACGGTGGCGCAACAGTCTAGATAAAACCCTGCTACAATTTCACTCAATGGGAGTAATTCCTACAGAGATTGTGGGGCGCTCGCGTCACATCCGACTCAAGGAAAATCCGCCGAGTTGCGAAGTATTAATCAATCCTTGTGAATTGCCAACAGAGTACCGCACGGAAAAGCTAGTTGTTACACCCAACAAACGCAAAATCGTAGCGGATTGGAAACAAGGCATTCCCGTTGATGGCACTCGAATTGAGCGTAAACTTAGAGTTCAATACGGAATAGTACCATCAAATCTGACCTCTGCAACTGAGGTAATTTCTAATCGTGCTGCTGCACCAAATACTCAGGAAAATCATTCAACTATAACACAAAATAGTAGGCGAAAAGAAAAGGCGATCGCTAAAAGCGTTGATGGTTCTAACAAGAAAATGAAAGCACGAGTCGGCTAGGGTAAATCTTCAGACAAACAAGCCTGGGAGGTTTAACTAACAGCAGATAGTTGTTATATCGCTATCTGCTAAACCTTTTTTTTGAACTAATTTAGGAGAACTTAATCCATGAAAAAACAAAACAACCATTCCTTTGACATTTCAACATTTGACACAATTATCTACCGGATTCATCGAGGAAAACTTGCCATCTTAATTGAGGATGGAAACAATCGCCTCGATATATCGTTTCCTATAAAAGATGGGCGATTATTCGTCCTCCTTGGTTCTATAAGAGCCGCTGTAGCTGAAGCAATGACCGATTACTTGGAAGTAGAAGCCTACGGAGATGAGCCGCTACTATTATTAAGTGGATCTTTGAATAAGTTTAATTAATACCAATAAGGGGGCTAACGCCCATAAGTAGTATGACAAGCTATTAAATAGCATAGCAAAAATGAAATGGTTGACACCAGAAGAGGCAGTCGCGGCTGCTAATTTATCGGTAACGAGCGAAGAGTTAATTGAGTATACAATTCAAGCCGAAAATGAAGAAACAATAGAGGAAAAATTCCAAAAAATTGGACTGCTATTTGACCGCGGTCGCTGGCAAGCCAAAAAACATTATCTAGGTCTCCTCTCGCCAGCTAAAGTTAAAAAAAAAGTCGCTACTGAATCATCAACCTCTGCAAGCGATTCAGAATCAATAGATGATGAAAATTGGGCAGAGGAAGATGAAGAAAATACTGTCTCTGAAACTGAAGAATCCCACAATTTACAATCCGAACATCAAGAAGAACCTTATATCTTAGAGAAATGTACTGTCGAACTACACCTGACATTTAAACCAGATGACGGCCATCCAGACGGACGAATTGTAATTATTTCCGCAAGTAGTCACAGGGACTTTCCAGTTAGCGAAAAGATAAGAGAGTCATCATTGGGAGAATTACCGCCACCTCTCAAAGAACTGCTGAAGGAACTTGTAGCAGATTTTCCTAATTGCCAAGTGCGGCGACAGATTGCTAATGCTCGCAACCAAAAGAAAAGAAGCGCTAACCCAAATAAACCTGGAAGCGAAGCAAGTAGCACCACTACGTCTACAACTTCTACAGAGTCTAAAACTACTGGAACGCAACTGACCTTATTTGGAATTTGAACAACATACCTACTTTTGGGATAAAAAAATGACTTCAAAAAAGAAAGTGCTAATTTCCTTCGAGGGACAACAACATCCTGTTGATGAGGAAATAGCAAATGATGATAACGAGCTCCGCAAATTGCTCACAACTTATTACCCAGATTGCGCTAACGCCGACATCATTAGAAAACCTGGAGAATTGATTACAGTAGCTAAACGCAACGGCTCTAAAGGAGTAAAATAACCATGAAAATGACTCCTTTAGAATTCCTCATCAATGCACCAGAGGAAGTCAATCCAGCACTATCTATGTGCCGGAAACTACAACGGTTAGAGCTTTCTGGCGAACTCGATAGCGCGACTATGAAAGAAATGGTAAAAGCTATTGAGTTAGCTATTTCAAAAGGGACAGACGACGTGAGAGCAGTTGAGCAAACCAAGGAACGACTGTTAAATAGTCGCTCTGTAGCTGGTGCAGTTCCAATGGGGTTTTAATATGGCTGCAATTTGGAATGCTAAATCCGCTCTGCAAATATTACAGCAGTGCCAACCAATCATCGACTTTAAATCAGCAACCGATTATTTGTTAGCTAAACTGAACACCTATCAGCTACTTAGTCTTTATCAACAATTGTTTCCTTTGGAATGGGAAAAAAGCCAATCGGAGCTCTACTCGGAAGATGAAAATCACAGTCCGAAGGAATTGGAGTTTATTTCGCTAGTTAACGAACATTTATTTCCGATTGACGACATAATTTTAGAGGGCGCTTATGAAGAGCGCCTCTATCAAATTCCTGTCTCGCCTAAAGGAATAGATTGGCAAGACCATGAAGAAGGAATTGACGCATTGCGAAGTGGATGGCAGATATTACTGCCGCTTTCGCAATCAGGTCGGTGGTGGTTGGAATCGGTAGCAGGCGATGAAGGAGAATCGTGGTACGAATGCACGTTTGGATACAGGTTGAAAGACATTTCACATCCCGAACAAACTAACTTTAAACTTCTTAAAACATTAGCCCGTCGCGTTGCATCTCCCATCAGCGATTTGCCTACAGCCTTAGCACTTCTTGACTTAAAAACTGGCAATATTTGGCTAGACCAAAGTGTTTGCTGTGAAAGTTACTGGAATCATAATTTTGAATCAAGACCCTGGACAATTGAAGACATTAAATTCCTAGCAAGTGAATGGAAAAAAGCTAGTCAGCTACTAGATAAAGCCTGCGAATTGATTGACTGGATTGAATCTGAGCCTAACACCAATTTCTCACACCTCTTAGCATTATGGAATCTGACATTGCATCTGAAATAATTCGAGAGGTACTGGAGGTAGCCCCCCGAAAATTGTCCACTATTCAAGCCGAACTTCTCTTTATTGAGGGCGGTACTTACATTTTTCACTATCAATCGGGGGACAGTTCCAAGTACAAATGCCTGTCTCCAGCAACTCTGCGAGCAGCTTTTGCCAATACACCAATTGATTCGGGTTGGATAAACCCTGAATCGGGGATAGTACGTTGGGGAACTGGCAGCGCCGGGGAATGGACAATCAAATTCGTGCTACCTCAGAAACACGAAATAAATTTGTTGGAATCAAAGCACTTGGTTTCTTTACCAGCATTGGTGTTCTTGGGGTTGAAATCTGATTACTGGGTTTGGGCAATTAAAGGCTCTAAATTTGACCCGGAAGCAGATGCTTTTCACGTTCCGCTGCCCAACGTCTATTTGCATTCCTATCAACCCTGTGGACGCATCTGCTGGGGAGATAATAAACCGCCTGTAGCTTCGCCCAATACTATTAAAAAAGCTTGGGAATTGTTCATCTCTAGTCCCTTCAACGGACATTTGAGTGACGGCAAATCTAGGGCGCAACCCAGTGACGTGCGCTTGCAGCTCGAAAAAGCAGGTAAACGTTCATCTTACCCAGTTAAAGATTTAGTCAGCACGAACCAAACGATTGCCAAATTAGTTTCAGCAATAACTGATGATTGAACCACGTAAACAGAATCACTACAACTTAGAATTTGTCGATTATAAGATTGTCAAACTCGGAGACAATCTGCCGTTTCACTCTAGCAGTATGTTCGAGTATTTAATTGGCAGCAATGGCATCTTTGTTAGAGCGGTTAGACAGGGGTTAGAAGTGATAATTCCGGTGGAAATTTTTACCGCGTCAATCAGAGGATTAGAACCGATTGAGCCTTTAGTCCGATTAACTCCCGGACGAATCCCTCAGCAGATACTCATCCAAATGTGGAAAGAAAGTTGTATCGCCGCGCTTGCAGAACCACCGTTAGAAATCACTTTCCACATTCATCAGGAACAAGGACAATGGCGACTCGTAATTCCAGAGCAAACGCAAAGTTCTGCTAAATGTAGAGCAATTGAATACGGTTTAGATTCTTCGTACATTAACGCCACTGTAGAGGTACATTCGCACAATCGGATGGCAGCTTTCTTCTCAGGTGCAGATGATGCAGATGAAGGGGGTTTCCGCATTTTCGTAGTTTTAGGGAAAGTGACTGAATCGAGCGCTGAAATTATTTGCCGCGTGGGAGTTTATCGACAGTTCTGGCACGTTCCGGCTGACTGGATATTTGAATTACCGAGTTTCATTGTAGATGTCACAGTTGGTGGAAAAAAAGACGATTTGATTGAGAAATTCTACTCCTGTTCTGTTGCGCCATCTTTGTTAGATGACCCAATCGAATTGTAAACAAGATTTGGAGATTTACCCCATGTTTAATTATGATTATTTGGAAGCTTCGCCTCTGATTGTCAGACAAGCTGATTCGATAGATTTTTGGCTTATTGGGGCGGGAGGAACTGGTTCCTGGCTGTCGTATCACATTGCGCGACTGGCACGGAGTTTGGGTAAGTCGGGGAAAAAGGTGCAATTTGCGATCGCAGATCCCGATCGAGTTGAATTCGCCAACATCAGCAGGCAAGCTTTCTGCGATAAGGAAATCGGACTGCCCAAGGCGCAGGCTCTAGCGTTGAGATACTCTATCGCTTGGGGAGTTGACACGACGGCTTTCGTGCAGGAATTTGACCCCAAGCTAATCCGCTACGCCTACGACAAACTGACCATCCTGGTGGGGTGCGTGGATACAGCAGCCGGGAGAGCGGCAATTAATCAGGCTCTGGAGTTAAACCAATTTTACAGCCGTTCTGAAATTCCCCGCGTGTGGTATCTCGATTGCGGAAATCATGCAGCAGCGGGACAAATTTTGCTGGGCAGTTCTTTGGAAACTGACCCGGACTTCTATAATTTTGGGGTACTGGGATGTGCTAGGCTGCCATCTCCGGTGCTCCTGGCTCCTGACCTTTTGAAACCGAAACCTGAAGAGTTGACAAATAACCTATCTTGTGCTGAGATGGCAGTGCTGAATGTGCAGAGCGAGAGCGTGAATGTTCGAGTGGCGGCTGAGGCGGCGGATTATTTGTACCGGATGGCTGCGGGCAATCTCAAGCGGTTTGCGACCTATTTTGATTTGGAGAGTGGGACGGCGCGATCGCTTTACATTACCCAGCATTCGGTCTGTGTGGCACTAAAATCTAATGCTTGAGTTCAGCATCCGTCATCGACCTCACCCCAACCAATGATCCAATGGAAAATTTTCGATTAGGGGGTGCGACATCTTACCTCGTTTGAGGTTAGTAGGAACTTTTTAGCCAAATCCACGATTGGAACTACCCGAAATCCTAGAATTACCGCTTGCTGTGATCTTTACAATGTGTACCGCCTGCGCCATAACTCGACCCTCCTTCTTAATTTGACAGGTCATGCGGTGAGTACCTTTAAAGGCAGTGCTTGTCCAAATTGTGGTTCCGCTATCACTGCTTTCCCAGTAAAGCTGCTTCGCCTCACCTGCCTCGTCTCCTTCGTTATCAACAATCCATTGCACGCTGTAGAGGGGGAGGGGTGGGACATTTGTTGATATGACTGAAAATTTGAGTGCAACGCCTTTAGGTAAAACAGAGCTTCCACTCAAGTACTGTTCATAAATTGGGCCATTCTCACGCTTGGCAAGATCGCAGCGAACTGTAACACTGTATCCTGTTACAGCACTTAACTCAGCCTTGATTGTACCTTTAGTGCTTTCTTTTTTCGCCCAGAATTCATGATTAAAAATCCAGTCCCAAGCAAAACGCGCCTTCTCTCTCGTACACTTTGACTCGTCAAATAACACGCTAAGTTTACTGATTGCAGTATCGAGTCGATCCCGAAGTCGAGTGACTTGGTTTAATACTTCAGTTTTGCCTGTCAGTTCCTGTGAAGTATCGACTGGATTGTATACGTGGCAAGAGGCTTTTAGTCGATTACGTAATGCCACCATAGTGTTGTACAAGGCAAGGTCATCGCGCTCGCTGTTCGCTGTGTAAATACCAGACTCGGCTACTAGTGCTGACACGATCATGCCACCGGGTAGACTCCAAGAAGTTCGTGAGCGACAGAACCGTTTTAGAAATCGCACAATGCGGCGCATTTGCCCATCTTCAACTTTAGGATAGTAACCGAGAGTTTGACTGGCCTTCGGGCTTAGTGTCGCAACACATTTACTAAACCAGTCGTTAACCTCCATTGGATCTCGCCGTTTCCACTCGGTGCTGGCATGCTCAATACGCTTTATACCGAGGTTGTCTATATAGGTGCGGTAGATTGCAAAGTCGATATGGTAGCCTTCTGCATACCAAATCGTAACTGCATTAGTACGTGATTCTGGTTCCTTTGTGAAATTAGTGCAGCGTTTGCATAACGCATCACGTACACGCTGCCGTGCTTTAAGCGGGTCTTCAGGTATCTCATCTTTATGGAAAATTAGTGAAACGTCAATATCGTAGTCATTGTCACCCTTCGGATCTTGGTTGAGAGTATGCATTGCATACCCACCTTGGTTCTTCCAGTCATAAGGATGTGAGTGCGGACGACCAGTTTCTTTAGCAAGATCGTTTAAACCATTTTTTAGTCGGGTGATATTTAAGTCTCGATAAGTTGCAAGTTGCTGTCGTCGTATTGTTCCAAGACGAACATGGGTGTCATAAAAAATTTGTAAGTCGTCAGAGATGTCGTACATGAATATGTGAAATTACTCTGAGGTATCATGGATGAGCAACTTAGTCGAAATGACCCTAGATTCAGGTGAATCAGCACTATTAATCTTAACACCCCAGGCATACCGTGGACTTGTATGAGATGTGTAGTTGTAGACGATAACCTGGTGATGGATCGTTCGGCTGATTCGGCGTCCGAGACTGAAGCCAAGGCTAACTGGTCCAGAATAAAAGATATGCACAATAAGTGACTTGTCAACGCGGGTATGCAAATCATCAAGGACTTGCCGGAAAGCGTTACAGACTTCCTTTACCTGACTGTAATGGGTGATCGCGTCAATACGTCGCTTACCTATCTTAATCTGTATATCTTCATAGGGCTGAGGCACTACATCGTCCACATCATTTTTGGTAATGTCAAACGAAATGGCGATTCTAATGGCAACGGCAACAGCATTTGCTGGACGTGAGATATTGCTAACGCTTAGGTCAAGTTTTGGACTATCATCACCAGCCAACTCATACCAACAATTTACATCGCGATCCAATTCAAATAACGCAATCCTAGGCCAGGTTGAGACAGCATAACCAGCACAGAACTGAAGTGGAATGTGAACAATGCCATAGTAACCAATTACTGCTTCTGGATTGGCTTGAAATACCACTAAAAAATCGTTTATGAGATTGTTATTCTGTTGTACAGCACTAATGGGGTCGCAAACGCCGTTTGTGAAGAAAGATGATAGGTAAAACTCGATATGTTGAATTTTGTAATGCCGAAAATGAGCAGGTAAGGACTCCTCCGAAATACGAACTGTTAATAGTTCAAATGACTGATGACGGATTGCAAAGAAAGTTCCTACTGGATGCTGAACATCAGTCTTACCAGAGCCATATCCGGCAGGTACAACACGGGCTAAGCGTTCAATCCCTTCAATTGCTTTTGAATTAGTTGGTGAAACAGCTAGTACGCGAATCCATAGTTGTTTTGCAAGTTGGAAGTTTTGCTGAACTTCAGCCAGAAGAGCATCGTTTTCCAGTGTCACGATGTCAGTAAGATTAGCTTTGCGAGGCAACAAAATGAGGTGGTACTTAGTTGGTGGTTCGACTACACCATAAGGAGTTTGCTGAACCTTTCTGTATTGTTGGGTCAGGCTAGGAACCCTTTGCCTTAGACGTTGATAGAGCCGTTCAACGGTCGCACAGTTGCTTTCTCCTTCAATTTTTAGTCCCTCCAACAGGGCATAGGTGAATGATCCATGTTGTAGTTCATTAATCTCATAGGAAGATTCCCCTGGGCTACAGGAGAACAAGCTAATGACACCTTGCTGCTTTTCTTGCCCAAAGCCCACACCATCTCTTTGCCCGTTTCCGCTTCGACAAGCATCAATTAGCATAACAACGTTATCGGCACCACTGCGTCGCAGGCGTTCACTAACGTACTGCAATGAAATGCCACTACTCTCAACATCACCAGGATCAACATCTATCGGCATCAGATAGTCCCGATCTTTATGACGTTTTCCATGCCCTGCAAAGAAGAACCACAAGTTATCGCCTGACTTCAAAAATGACTCTTCAAACCGCACTCGAAAGAAACGATTTAAAGTTGTGTAAGTAGGATGAGAGTCCAGATCGGAACCGTAGTCTTGCTTTATAGGCAAGGAATCATCAGCAAAGTGATAAACAGTCTGGATATTGAGTTCTTGCCGGAAAAATACTTGCATTGCCTCGGCATCAAATTTGGCGTAGTTGAGTGATTGCAAGTTGCGATAACCATTGATACCGATCGTAATTGCCCAGTTTTGTCCCATTTCAACTGTTTGTAGTAGTTCGCTTGAACTTAAGCTTAATTGCCCCTTTGTTCCCCAATTTTCCGCTATTGCCTAGGATGCTTACCTGCCCTTCACCATTGATTTCAACGGATAGTTCGACTTCATCTAGTTGTAGTCCATTTTGTTGGTTAGCCTCAGTTGAAATATCACCTAAGACCTTCAGCAGTCCATTCATTTGAACTTTTAGAGCCGCTGCATCCAATGGAACTCGCTGCTGGACGGTCGTCTTTATTTGTTCTTTCACTCGCTGACCAAAACCACCCCCAGTATCATCGCTACTCCGCTGTCCTTGGAGAATTTCAACACTTTCAGTGGTCTCTACTTCAGTCACAATCCAAATTTGAGATGAATCGTCTGACATGCTTTTAATTCCAAAATTTTTCTTCTATTCTATCTTCGCTGAAATTAAGACACTGTACTTTAAACTAAGAAATAAAAGTAAGGCCTTATGTGATTGGCACTAATACACCAGTAGCAAACAATTGAGCAATTGAAGACAGATTGCTTAAATCAAACCCATAAATAAACCCTTTCTATGTAACTAGGGTCAGCCTGAATTCGCTCATCAAAGTTCATATTCTCCCATTCTACAATAACCTTCCCCGGCCTATCCATCAAATCTGGTGGATCGCTAGGAGGGTGCAAGGACGGGTAACAGTCGTCAACATTCCCACCCCAACCGCTCGCCCAATGGAAAATTTTCCATTGGGCATAGCCAAACCAAGAGGCCATATCAGGGCGGCTACCGCCGCCCCATCGGACCAAACACCCCATGCCTCTGCTATGTGTCCCCCTACGCCTAGACCCTATCGATATATGTAGGGTCAGCCTGAATTCGCTCGTCGAAGTCCATATTCTCCCATTCTTCAATAACCCTCCCCGGTCTGTCCATCAAATCCGCAGGAGCACTGCTGGGACGCACGAATGGGTATTTATCCTCATCTTCAGGAGCGATCGTCAATTCCACCAGCTCAGTATCTTCATCTTCAAACAGAGCCGGATTAACAATTGTATCAACCTTTAGTTCCATTTCAATCACCTCAAAAACACTTCCAACGGTCAACACTTGACCGAGTTTCAACCTGTTAAGGCTTAGATAGACTTTTCTTACCTGCCTTACCAACTGTTTCAACAATTCCTATTATAACACCTCGATTCTAGGGAGAAATCAACTCATGGTCGCCACAGTTTGTACCGAACAAGGACTCAAAATACCCGTTTTTGATGCCGCTTACACTGATGCCAAAGGTCGAAATGCAGGCAAATTATTCAACAACCCAGAAATCCTGCGCCACTCGATTCTGCAAGCAATGTTTCAACCAGACGAACTGAAGACATTAATGATTGTCAAACTTGACAAATCCAATCCAGATCCTAGCCAATTACGCGCCAGCATCCACGACCCAGAAGACGGCATCAAGCGACGCATGATATTTCAATCTGGAAACAGCTATTATTTTGGCGACGAAACCCTAGCCAAAAAGATAGGAGACTTATTCGTAACCGAAAAAGACACCGCCTGTCGCTACGGTTCCCTCCTAGTCAGCACTTGTATGTCCGGCGTATCAGAATGCGACAACCTGCGAGTAAAAATTGTTGATTTCACCGACCCGCAATATGCTAAATATCGAACCGGAGACTGTCACGGTGCAATCAGTTCCGAATTACTCAAAAGCATCGGCGGCGAGAAAAATCGAGCCAGCCAATTCCGTTTCGCTTGGCTACGCAGTTGGAATTCAGAAAATACAGAATCCTCACCCCAAGTCAGCTTTTTGGCTAAAGGAACCCTCCGTCCCGATGACAATTTACTCGGCTCAGTAGCCGACTCTGAAGGTAACAAACCTCAACTTATTTTAGACCGTTCCAGCATCAAAGGCATCAATAAAAAACAACTCAAAGAACTCATTCCTTGTGGCGATTACGAATTACCAAAAGCCATCCTTGGAAACCGCAAAAACAGTCAAATCGGCATCACCCAAACAAGCTGGCAGTCTACTGGAGTTTGGTTCGACGAAGAAGCCCAAAGGCAAGACTTAGTACCAACAACTAAAGCCGAAGCCCAAAGACTGGCAGCACTGCAACGCGACCCCATGAAATTGCGCCAAGCGATGATTGAAGATCATGACAAGCGCGAAGCATTTTTAGCGCGTTTGAACGAAAGAAAACTTAAAGAACAGCAGGAAAAACTATCAACTACAAGTAACGACGAAATTAACGGTGACAGCGAGGAAAATACCGAGGATAAAAAGCGGGAAAGACAGGACATCCAGATGCTCAAAGCCGACAAATTCGGACTGATGATAGGCAGTCCCGAATTCACCAATATGGCAGAAAGGTGGCTGGCATCCAAATGGCGAAATCTGGCAACCAGGGGAGCTTTATCAATGACTTCTGCAATGGCTCTACCCTGCGAAGATTTACCCAAAGGCACGGTTTGCGCTAACCATTTAGAAGAAGGAGAATGCGTTCAAGGTCGATTCCCAATTCTCAACAAAGATGGTCTGAGGATATATCAAAATGTACACGCAAAAAACCTGGAAAATATTCCAGAGGAAACCCGTGCTGTCATGTCGAAAATCAAAGGGGTAATTTGGTTCAATCCCAAAGACTTAGAAAAGTTCCATCAAGGAGACTTTGACGGTGACGAACCGTTTGGCATCGAATCTCAAAAAATCCCTCAAATTGCCAAACAAATCTTACCAGCACAAGACGGATTATTTGACTTCGGAGAAGTGGTACAAGCGGAGAAAGTTCCCTATACTAAAGCTCGGTATCGAGAAGACGAC
Organism: Microcoleus sp. BR0-C5; assembly: GCF_036705045.1. Classification (NCBI taxonomy): domain Bacteria; kingdom Bacillati; phylum Cyanobacteriota; class Cyanophyceae; order Oscillatoriales; family Microcoleaceae; genus Microcoleus; species Microcoleus sp. BR0-C5. The sequence goes on along the minus strand of NZ_JAUBTR010000012.1, from coordinate 2,525 downwards.
CCCGAAGTCAGAGAAGGTAAAGTTAAAGCAGGTCAACGCAAATTTACCACCCTAGAACAAATTGGAGTTGCCAGCTCTCAAAATGAAGTCGGAATCGTCGCCTTAGCCATTGGCAAAGTAGCAGCAGCACTCCCCAACCCCGGCGAAGATGAAAAGCTATTTCTCAAGCAGCAAAAGCGATTTATCGCTGCTCTCAGCATCATGGAACAGTACGAAGTTGACTACCAGAAAAACTCGCTGCGGGGTAAAGATGCCAAAGAAGTGAAAGAGAAAACAAATCTAAATCCCGACACTTTACTAGAAAAAGTAGATGAATGGTGCGAGAAACACAAAAGCTGCACTTACTTTTTCCAGTACAAAGGAGACGATCGACTGTACAAACAATTTCCCATGCCCGCCGACTTTCCCAATCCTATTTACATCCTAGCCAAAGAAGCCGTTAACCCTTATTGGGAACAGACGCGGCTCATCCACCGCAACCGAGATGAATTTCAGCACATTCTTCCCCCTATTCCGGCTCATTTAATCGTGCCGAAAGACAATCGCCAGCAACTGGATGCAGCAGGCATTGAGTATGAAAAAGAAGGGAAGGAATTGCACGTTTCCTATGAGTACAAAAATGCCTTAGTAGAGAGAGGAATCCAGTACCGACACAGCAAAGAAAATGACCTGCATTGGGAAGAAAACGAATTACAATGGGCGAAAGACCTGGTGCAGCGCTTTCAAGAGGACAAAAGCATTATCTACGATCGCACTGGCAGCGATATCAAAGCTCGAAAAGAGGAAATGGGCAAACTTTATGACAGTTATCGAGCGGAGATTGACGAAATTTGGGATACTCCTGAAAGAAAAACCAGGGCTGCTCATGCCTTATTCCAAGCTACCCACACTTCCGATAACCTGAGCAAACACCGGACAATTTGCCAGAAGGTAGCAGAGGATTTGGAAATTACCTTTTCCCTACAAGAAGACTACGAATTGGTCCACGAAGCCTTACCGCGAGATGTCTACGTCCTGCAAGTTCCTTTCCAGAAAGTGAAAACTAAAGACGGCAGAACCATTGACCTTCCTAACCAATGGAAAGACGCACTCGATAGCAAAGGGATTGAATATGAAGCTACTGCTCATCCCGAATTGCCGTTAGTTGAATTCGCCTTCAAAAACTTACCCCAGAGCATGGTGGCGAAACTAGATGGCAAATATGGAGATAATTCCAACGACCATATCGACACCGACTCTTTGAAGGTAACAAACTACTCCGGTAATGAAACCAGACTCCTCATCGTCCCTCCCGTCGATTGTCGGTGGATTGAGTCTCAAGATAAAGCAGGTAGAGGCGCACTTGTCTACAAATTATTCATGGATGAAATCTCCGATGCTTTGTCAAATTATCGGGTAAATCAAATAGAAGTAGTCAATGTCAAACATCCCGATAACGATTACTCAGAGGAAGATTTCTCCAAGTCAAAATGGAAGGATCGGAAAGTAACTCTGCAAGTGGGAACGATAAACTTACCTCCCACTCACGAGAAATATTACCGATTTCAAGGCACTCCCATTATCCAGTTAGACGCGAAAAACTTGGGTACATTTTCCCCTGAAAGTCCTAAATTTCCCCCTGGAACCACTTTTGAGGCGACGCTTTCCCCCGACAAAAGCGGCAGGTCAGTTATGCTGAAAGTCGATCGCGAATCGATTCGGTTGCCTGAAATTCAATTGCCATCGATCGATTCACCTGAAGTATCTCAGACTTCTGATTTGGCGAAGCCTGCGGGAAACGCGATTCGCTCAGCGATCCGCCCAAACGGAATCGCTCAAAACAGTAGCACGTACCAACCGCCAAAATTCCAACAAGAACCTGCTTCAAAACCAGAAACGGCAGTTAATAACGGAAAGGGCGACACCACTAACGCTAAAGCTGAAAACTGGCGGCTTTCTCTGCAAGACACGCTCTTTAGCGTCGTGTCGGAAACATACAAGCAACGGCGATCGCAGTTGCACCTTCCTTCCGATAGTACCCAACACTTCAAGTTTGGCGACAACCAATGGACGGCTTACGTGCAGCCGAACGGGGATTGCTTTGTCAGAAACGAGTCCAAGCGCACCGTGTTTAAAGCCAACGTTCACACCGGGGAGGTTCAAATTCCCCTGACAGAGCAAGCAGCGGCTCGTTTTCAAGAGATGATTGTAGAACGGGAAAAAGATTTGGCCCAGTCCCGAACTACTCTCATGCCTGCGACTGAATCGAAACCGAGGGAGTTGGAAATGGTTTAGTCGAGTGGGGGTGGCTGGGTTTTATATCGTTTCCGGTTGGATGGGAATGATAAAGTCAAGGTCAATAATTCCACATTCCCCCACCGACCACGGACCACGGATCATCATTCCGGTGTAGTTAGAGAGTCGATGGCAGAGTGTCCCCTACCATCTCTCCTACAAAACCGTGCTTGCGACTGTTGGGTAAGAGAGCATACGTCGCCGTATCTCCCTCCCCTAAGAACCGGACTTGACACTTGTCGCATCATCCG
>NZ_JAUBTR010000194.1:0-1615 GCF_036705045.1 Microcoleus sp. BR0-C5 | reverse complement strand
GTTCTATCATGTAGCGCAGGGCGAATAATTTTGGCTCATATCATACTTTTAACCATTTACAAAACCGGGATGCTCCCCATTAGTTCCAACTGGGTAAAGGCTCTAATTGCACAGAAAATATGAGTGCAAATCGCCGGGGATTGTCTAACCATAAACCGTCCGATACCACACACTTGTTTGACAGCTCTATGATACGTTTCTATGCCCCAATGAATGGAGTGAATTTCCTTGAAGTCCTGTTGAGTCAATTGGGATAATTCGTCAAGTTTTGGCAGGAATATAAGGCGTTGCTGAATCAAGGTATGAATGCCCCAGGAATGGGAATATCGTCAAACTTCAAGTAATGTATTAATAACTTAATAGAATGCTTGAGCATTTCCTCACATTTAGAATAACAAAGAGTCTTACGATGTAGCCGGGCCAAATAATGTCTTAGTCTGGTATTTTCCCCTTCTAAGGAGTGTCATATAAGTCTTGCTAATAATCTGATCCCCATCAGGAATAAACATGGGATATACAGACCATCCATCCGTTACATAAAAATAGCATTTCCATGCACTTACTTGGTCCCATAATGGTTCAAATGTCTTAGCGCTATGATCCCCTAATACCCATCCTAAAATTCCTGGTTGAAAGTGGTCAACAGCTGTCCACAACCATATCCTGTCTGTTTTTTTTACATAAGTTTGTAATTCCGAGAGTTCACCAACTTCTGGGATGACTTCAGGGTCATAAACATCTGGCAACAGTTTTCCGACTTGTTTTACCCAATTTATTACGCTCGGTATGATGAACACCCTTAACTCGTTCTATCGCCCGTAAACCCATACCATTGACATACATTTTTAGGCAATCACGTTTGATGGCCTCGCTATAACCAAGGGTGGGGTTCATACTGATTGATGAATTGACGACCACATTGGACACAAATGTGATTCTGTTTTCCTTTTTTATTGCCGTTTTTACGGATATGGGTTGATTTACATTCGCTTGCATTGCATAAATTATTCCTCCTATTCATACTCTAACTCAGCAACGCCGAAAAAAGTTACCCTTGTGACGGCCGCCTAAAAACTTTAATATAAAACTTTAATATTCTTAATAGCTGTAGCTTATAATTGTGCGATTTTACAAGACACAAGCTCAAGCTTATGGGAATTATGAAATACATCGGTCGCCTTACTGATTCGATGCGAGCGCAACGCCGTCATAGTAGCTTTTGAATTGGATTATACGGCCAATCGTGGGCGCAGCGAAGCGGAGGGAGTAGGGAGGGAGCTTTGCCATGCAACTATTGCGGAATTGATGAAAATTAGAGGCAATAAGCTCCTATTGTCTCAGAGAGGTTTGAGGGCTATGTCATTAATTTTATCAAGCTTTTGACTCTTCTTGTAACTGCGTCAGGAGGTTTTGTTTAGAAGTAGTTGGAAGGATGGAAATATTTTCGAGCTGCAACCTGGGCGTTTAACAACCGAGTTCAGGATGGAATCGGATTTGTGCCAGTGCCTATTTGTAGAGGTCCAAAAGTTGTCAGGGAGAAAAACCCTGAAGACTGCAGAGAATTAAGTCATCATGATCACCATGTCGAAAAAGAGGTCAAGCCCTCGGTCTATTA
>NZ_JAUBTR010000119.1:0-12235 GCF_036705045.1 Microcoleus sp. BR0-C5 | reverse complement strand
CACAGATATTTTTCCTACAGTGAAGGTATGAAAATCCTTAGTCATCAAAGCCAGAACTGCGGAATGTGGGTTAGAAATAGCTATTGCCGCCCATAAAGCTGCCTTACAAATCTTTAACCAGGATGAGTTTCCTACAGAGTGGGCTATGGCTCAAATGAATCTGGGTAATCCCTATTTCATGCTTGGGTTAAACGAAGATGCGATCGCCTGTTATCGAAAAGCAATGGAAGTCTTCACGCCAACTGCTTTCCCAGTTGAGTGCCTGAAGACTGGAGAAATGCTAGGAAACAGAGCATTTGTAGCTGGAGATTGGCAGTTAGCCATTGAGGGATACGGTATCGCGATCGAAGCCGTAGAAACCAGCCGTACTTGGGCAACTTCTGAATTTCGCCGCCAAGAAATTTTGTCAGAGGCGATCGACATTTATGCAAACATCGTGCAAGCTTGCATCAATAACAAGCAGTTAGATAAAGCTGTTGAATATGTAGAGCGATCGCGCTCTAAACGCCTCGTAGACTTGATGGCAAGCAATGACCTCTACTCAGGTTCAGAAATTCCTGCTGAAATTCAAGAGTATTTACAGGATTTTGAACACCTACAGCAGCAAATTGACAAGGAACGAGGACGCAATCAACCTAGCAACGACATTGATAACAGCAAACTTGATAACAGCCGCGCAGCACTAGCAGCTTACAATCCAAGAATTGATTCTCTGGAAGTTGAAAAACTCCAAATTTGGGAACAACTCCGCCGCCTAGATCCCGTGCTTGCGGGTCAAATTCGAGTTAATCCTCTCAAATTCCCATCCATCCAGCAGCTTATCGACAAACCCACCACTGCAATTATTAGCTTTTACACCACTGTTAGCGACACTTTTATCTTCGTCGTGCGGCAAAACGAGATTACCCTACAAACTTGCGCTGATTTAGGATTTGAGACTTTGCACGGATGGATTTTCCAAAATTGGTTAGGACAATATGTTGAAGATAACAATTCTTGGCAAGAACAGTTCGTTGGGATGTTAACTGAACTTGCAAAACAGTTAAATTTGAACGATCTAATCTTATGGCATTTAGAAGGAATTTCGGAACTGATTATAGTTCCTCATTTTGCTCTTCACCAAATCCCCTTCGCTGCACTACCCATCGGAGACAACCGATATTTAGGAGACAAGTTTCTCATTCGTTATGCACCTAGTTGTCAAGTCCTAGAATTCTGCCAGCAACGCCCTTCCCCCGGCAATAACCTTAAATGTGGCACTATTGAAGATGCGACGGGCGACTTGCCTTGCGCCAGCTTTGAAGGAGAGCAACTGGCAGTTCTTTATAGTATCCCAGACAATCGACGCTTAAAAGGTAGCCGTCAAGCTACAGTTAGTAACTATCGAGAACTGGCGCAAACCGTCCAAATCCTCCATTCTAGCCACCACGCCCAGTCGCGCCTCGACAATCCCTTAGAATCCACATTAATTTTAGGAGATGGCTGCATTACTTTAGGTCAGCTAATGACTCCTGCATGGCGTCTCCCTCAGTTGTCGGATGTATTTCTTTCCTGCTGCGAAACAGGCTTGGGATTGACTGAAATTACTGGCGATATCCTTACTTTTTCAACTGCTTTTTTGTCGGCGGGAGCCAGAAGTGTTATCAGTACGCTTTGGGCTGTCGATGATTTAGCTACAGCACTTTTCTCGATCTTTTACTATCAAGAGTGGCAGCAGGGAAAGAATCGCCCAGAAGCTATGAGACAAGCTCAAGTTAAGTTGCGATCGCTTGCGGGCAATACCTTAGCTGCTAGTTATAAACCCCAACTCACAGAACTTTTGAAACAGAAACGTGAAGAAACCCACACCCTCCGCAAAATATCCGAGGCAGAACGAAAAGCTTGCTCCTCCGGTTCCTCAGAATATCAGCAATGGGATGAAGAATACAAAAAGTATGATAAAATTGGCAAACAAATTTATTTATGTCGCGAAAATTTAGATAAATTTTGTCAAGAATCAAAGCCTTTCTCTCACCCTTTTTACTGGGCTGCTTTTACCTGCACTGGGATTCGGTAAAATAGACTATTAAAGAGGAATTTAGCAACACCTGAATAAACCAGTATAGCAGTTCGAGCATTAGTTAGGAAAGTTCAGCTAATTCCGCAGGAGCCTCACGTCTCACCGCAACGGGAGAGTGTGAGAGGAATGGGGGTAAAAGTTGGGGGTTCGATACCAGGTGCAGATTTGGGTTCGACTGCTTTAACAGTAGTGAGAGGAATGGGGATAAAAGTTGAGGGTTCGATACCCCCAACTTTTACAATTTCTTGGCTAGTATTCGCAGATAATCTCGCTCACAAATCATTTTGAGTCCTAAATACTGTATCGCAGTATTTCAACCATATTTCCTTGGACTAGGAGTGTGAGACGAGAGTTAACAGTTTCGGTAAGTTTCCCCATAGTCTTGTATTCGATTATTATCCGAACATATAAATCTAAATTTAGCGCACTAAACTAGCCAGCAGCCCCGACGCTTCCCGCTGCAAACTCTGCCGATTATCATCGTAGCAATTAAGGACGTTCGAGCTGGTATGGCGGCTCAACTTCTGCGCCATTCGCGTATTACCGTTACTTGCATCTAACAGCGTCGTAATTGCAGCGTGGCGTATTCTGTGCGGGCTGATTCTTTTAGGAATTCCCGCAGCGGAGCAAGTTGAGAAAACAAGCTTGTAAATAGCGTACCCGCTCAACCTCAACCCATATTCCCGCTTTGTCAAAGCAATAAATAAAGGCTCTTGGGGCATTGCAGCTCCCCGCACGCTCAGCCAATCAGAAATCGCATCTGCCGTCGCGTTGTGCAAGTCAATTAGCTGCGCTTGAGTTCCCCTACCTTTGCCGTAAATATTCAAAGTTCGGGCTAGCGGGTCAAAGTCGCCTATATTGGCTCCGCCGATTTCCCCCCGGCGCAACGCATTGTCCCACAGCAGCCGGAGAACTGCATAGTCGCGCTTTCCCTGGGGCGTACTCCGGTCGGGAATTTCCAACACCGACTGCATCGCCGCCACATTCTCAGAAGCAACTCGGCCAAACCCTGTAGTATCGCGGTAAGGAACCACCTTCTCTCCTTCAACATCTACCAAACTCCACTCGCACTCGCCCACCTTGCGAGCAAAATTCACCAAACTTTTGATAGCCGCCAGTCGCCGATTAATCGTCGCTTCCTTAAGTCCCTTGTCGATTAGTTTGGCTTTATACTTGAGAACCACCGCGACAGCGGCGAAGCGGTTCAGCCGTAGGAACTCGCGCACTAATGCCGGATGCGGTTCCTGCCCCGTCATTGTCATAAAAAAATCGTACAAATCTTTCTCATAAGCCCCCCTTGTGTTGACAGAGCGCTTGGCAGCTAACAGCTCTGCCACTAGGTCGCGCGTTGAAGCTATTTCTCCAAAGGAATTAGCAGCGTGTTCTAAGTCCATAGCCGGTCTGATAATTTGGCTTTCCAGACCAGATTACCTGAATCTGGGGTGCAAAAAGATGGATAATTTACCAGTCCGTTCGGCGAGCGTACTAATGATGAGCGGCGGGCTCCAAAACCTTGCAGGCGCAGCGGCGATCGCTGCAATTGAGTGAACGAGCATAAATTTTGATGGTCAAACAATTAAAGCTGCCTCTTGGGGAAGTTCTGCCGCTAGCGCCGCCCCCTCTCTCTCAAGAGGGCAACAGCACCTTTTCAACCTTTACAGACAACATCAAGTTGCCCGTTCACCGCTGGTGCGAGATGAGCGTGCGGGTTTCTCGGCCTCTTGGGTCGAAACCGTTATTGCTAGAGCCTTGGAACGGGGGAGTGCGACTGTCTTCGATCCATTTGCCGGTGCGGGGACGACGCTGCTTGCTGCTGAGAAAATGGGGGTTGAATGCTTGGGAGTAGAAGCTCATCCCTTCGTTGCTAGGATTGCTTCAGCCAAGTTGTTATATCGAACTGACCCCGCTCTTTATTTAGAGCATATAAGAAAGGTCAAAATACGTGCCGAAAATTTGTCGGGCTGTGTAGATAATTATCCGGCTTTGATTCGTTCTTGTTTAAGCGATCGCTCCCTTGAAGGCTTAAATCGATTGTGGCAGGCTTGGAAACAATTAGCTGACGATTCTCCTCAATCCGAGTTGGTATGGCTGACAATTATAGCCATTCTCTGCCATGTTTCCTGCGTTGGAACTGCCCCTTGGCAGTACATCTTACCAAACAAACCAAACCAAAAAATCTGTATTGTCGCCGATGTCAGCTTTTGAGCTAATGGTTCAAACCCAGGTTCAAGACATGAGAATTGCAGGAAAAACAGCAGTTAATACTGCTAAGAGCGTTCGCTCTGATGCTCGAACTTGTCTTAGCGTACCGGATGATTTTGCTGATTTAATCATTACCTCGCCGCCCTATGCTAATAACTATGACTATGCCGATGCTACGCGCTTAGAGATGTGCTTTGCAGGAGAAATTAGTGGAAAAACCGGAAGCATAACGTCCCTCTGTGCGAAGACTGTTTGTGGGTTAAGGGATGAGCGATATTTGACAATAGCTTGTATCAACAGTTCTTAGTTTTAGGCAGAAATTAACAGCGATAGAGCAGGAAAATATTACTGGAAAATGTTAAAATAATAGCGTTATGGTAAACTGTAGTAACGAGCGGATTGGGACAGTATATGGGAGAGCTTTCGATCGTGAAGTTAGTAAAAAAATACATTATTTCTCGCCACCACTGGAACGCAAATGCTTTGGGGATACAGGGCGTGGTAGTACGGAAAGTTCGGGTTACTCCTTACAAAACGGTTCGATAAAGCAAGTGAGATATTTGTCTATCAAACCTGTAACTATTATTGGCATGAAGAGGCTAGGCTATGGAGTTATCTACTACCACCACCACCACGATAGATGGCGAGCGCATTCAAGAGTACGCCAAGAAGCTACGCCAAGGGAATTTTTTAGAAACTTTGGCCTTGAATGTAGCAATGGGGATTCATACCGAAATTACTAAAAGGGATGAAACATTAGAAGGCTTTAGTCCTAAGTGTGTTGATGAACTCGAAAAATTTCTCAAAGAGCAGATAGTTGATGATACTTTCTACTTGACAAAAGCAGAGGAGATATTAAATCATCTGACCCTCTGGCTTCAGGCAGGTAGAACCGAGGAAAATTTATGGAAAAACGTGGCACTTGATTCAGCTTTAATTTTTCTAGAGCCACTCGATTTATCCAATCGGACACTAGATGAGTTAACCGCTATGCTGGGGCTGGCTTCAAAAACAGTTCCCGCAACCGAACCCCAGGTATTTATCAGCACCACAATCACTCAAATACTCACCTCAGCCCCTCCTAGAACGGCTTGCAAGTCCTTATTACGAATTTGGGATTGGCAAGAAGATGCCCATAAAAATGTGTTTTTTCGAGATAATTACAACACGGGTTTTGTTAAGTTAGCCTTAAAGGATAAAGACCCAGTTACTAAAGAATATTTTTACTTTACAGGCAAGGCCGCCTGGGGAATTATTGAGGAATTTGGCAATTTGGGGAAAGATACTGCCAAACTCCACTGTTTACTATCTGCCTATGTTTTTCAACAAGCTGTGCCTTGGAGAACTGAAATTAAGCTAGCTGGAACTGGGAAAAATGGTGGCACTAACCTCATAGACTTAATGGGTTGGGGTGAGCGTAAAGATATGACCACTTCCCAGAAGTTACTCAGGATAGAGCAATGCCTGAAGCTTCTGAGAAGGCTGGACGCTACCATTAAATGGAATATCGGGAAGCTAGGATGCGATATGAATTCCCTCATTTGGGACGTTGCTGTGGAGCGCTACGGGCAGCGTAACATTTTCACAAATGAAATTGATGAACCAACAGAAATAGTAGCCTTCATTCGGGCGGGTAGATGGACTGAGTTTTTCTTTAATAAACCTGGCAAGAATGCCAAGCCTCCAGTGGCCTTATATGAGTTTGGTTGGATTTCAGAATCGACGCTAAAAATGAACCCCTATCATGATGAGCTAGCATTTTTAATTGCCATCAATATAACAACAGAAAGCGCCATTCATACAAATGGAAAATACACGGTTAAGACCGTCTTAGAGATGGTTATGCCGAAAAATCAAATTGAATTAATGCGGTCTGTTAAGTACAAAGCTCAAGATATAAAGGAGCGGTGGGGTAAAGCTTTAATGCGATTGATTGAGTTAGATTGGCAGATTATATATGACTCTGAAACCTACCCAGAATGGTTGCGTCCTGGAAGTACAACAGGTAAACCCAAAGATTGCAAAAAAAGAATTATTGATTTACTGCTAGAAGCTGGCGTCACCATCAAGCCTCCCGGTAAAATTCCTGCCTTGATAGCTGCTAAAAAATCAGCATCTTTGCCCCGGAAACGGAAATCAGCATCTGCTGCCCCGTTAGAGTGGGAACCGATACAGAAGGCTTGTGAAGCAAAGGGTTGGACGAAGCAAAGAGCCATCGCCGAAAAGCTGGGCATATCTCAGCAGCTAGTCTCACAGCTTCAGCGCGGCAAGCCAATTAGCCCCAAAACCGCCGCCCACCTCAGAAAAATCTTGCCTAAAGTGCTACCGGAACTGTCAATCTAGCTTCCCATCCCTTTAACTCGAACTCCAGCCCCAAGCGTAGTAAGGCTGGAGTTTTGCGTAGTAAGGCAAAAATGACCTCAAAATCACCTTCAAACTATTATCAGGCAAGGCTTACGACTTTACTACGGACACACCCGGATCTAGCTACCAAAACACCCGGATCTAGCTACCAAAACACCCGGATCTAGCTACCTCTCAAATTTGAAACCGTTTTACAGCAAGCGTTTCAGAACTTTACTACGCCTGGATTATCTTAATTAATTATCTTTGATCGGCGTGCAAGCAGCGATTTTTAGAACATGAGACAAAGGGATGTTCCCCACTCAAGGAATAGCCCGGTGAAGATTTATCGAGATAGCACAGCCATTGACCTTCAAAATCAGTCCTCACAGAGACTCACAGTCCACTTGACTCCATCTGACCCGTTCATGAGGCGCTCTGGCGGTAGCCAGATTCGGGTGCAACTTGGAGCGCATTTCGCATTGCTACTAGACCAGAAGGTCAACACAGCCAACATGGGGGTGCGTTATGGTCTTATCTAAGTCCGCCCTCAATGAATGGCAAGAAAGCGGTGTAGACCCCGCCATCTTCGCCCTCAACGTGCAAACCCTTAGTGGCGACGCTCCCTACGCCTACCTCCTCTACGAAATTAACGCCGCCTCCGGCAGAGTCCACCCCGACGCACAATGGCGGTGGGCCAGAAAGCACTACAGCCACATCGAACACGGTGGCTGGTGGTGTTCGGGCCTTGACCCCCTCAACAACTGGCAGCCCATGTATTGGGGCTGCTTCAAACCCTATCAGCCCCGCAACAGCTTCGACCCAAACGGTAAAACCAAGCCCGTCAAATACGAACACCCCCCCAAAACCCCCACCAGAGCCTTCTTCCTGCAAGTCCCAGACCACATCTGGGCAAAAGTTGCAGAACGCCACGGCGTCCCCATCAACCCTGAAAACCCAGAGGACTTAGAGATGGGGAGCACAGGAACGGGGGAGACGGGAGACGAAAATCTCCCCTCTGCCCCTGTGCCCCTCCCCGGCGTCACGAACCCGCCTCAATTCTGGGAATGGGTTTGGCTCAACAACATCCCCGTCACCATCGTCGAAGGCGTAAAAAAAGCCGCCTGCCTGCTCACAATGGGCTACGCGGCCATTGCCCTCCCTGGCGTCACAATGGGTGTCAGAACCAAGAACGCGCTAGGGGAGAAGTGCAACCCCTATCTCATCCCCGAACTCCAACACTTCGCCACCCCAGGGCGGGAAATCTACATCGGCTTTGATCGCGACAGCAAGCACTCTACCGTCCTCAACGTCAACCGCGAGATTGACAAACTCGGCCGCCTGTTCACCACCGCCAAATGCTCCGTCAGCGTCATCACTCTGCCAGGACCGGAGAAAGGCATCGACGATTTCGTGGTAGCCAGAGGCGAGGATGCGCTCATTGCCCTCAAAAACGCAGCACGAGGCTTCCAATTTTGGCAGGATAGGGAATCATGGCTTTTAACCTATCCCGCGTCTTTAACGCTAAATTCTCGCTATCTGGGAGAACTCCCCTATCCAGAGGCCGGCTTAGCCTGCATCAAATCCCCCAAAGGCACCGGCAAAACCCGCTCCCTCGCCCACCTGGTTTCCCACGCCCTCAACACGGGCGAACGCCGCGTGCTAGTCATCACCCACAGGATTCAGCTCGGCCGCGCCATCTGCGCCGGGTTGGGAATCAACTACATCGACGAAACCAAGAACTCGCCGGAAGGCAAATTATTCGGGTACGGCTTGTGTGTAGACAGCCTCCACCCCCACTCAATGGCCCGTTTCAACCCCGAAAACTGGTCTGGGGCGATCGTCCTCATTGATGAGTGCGAACAAGTCATCTGGCATGCCTTGAACTCCAGCACCTGCCGCGAAAACCGCGTCGCCATCTTGCAAACCCTGCAAGAACTCATTCGCACCGTCTTAACCACCGGCGGCTTAATCGTTGCCCAGGATGCTGATTTATCTGATTGCGCGATCGACTACTTGAAGGCGCTTGCTGGCATCCCTCTCGAACCTTGGATTGCCGTCAACGAATGGAAACCTAAAAAAGAGCGGGACGCGATCTTCTACGCCACTCAAAGTCCCGCACCACTATTCGCTCAAATGGAGCAAATTCTGTCGCGAGAAGTCACCGGCTGCGACCTTGAAAGTCGCGCCCTCTGCTGCCCGCTCGAGCGAGAAAGGTCCCACATTATGGTTGTTGAAGACTCCCAAAAAGTCAAAGGAAAATGGTCATGTCGCAATCTAGAAACACAACTGCAAAAACGATTTCCCGACAAGCGCATTCTCAGGATTGATAGCGAGTCAGTAGCCGACCCCAACCACCCTGCTTGTGGCTGCGTTGAGAAACTTAATGCCACCATTCAAAACTACGACATCATCATCGCTAGCCCCACCATTGGCACAGGAGTTAGCATCGACATTCGCGGTTATTTTACAGCCGTATTCGGCATTTTCAAAGGAGCAATTGCCGTCAACGATGCCTTGCAAGGTCTCGCTCGCGTCAGGGATGAAAATGTTCCAATCTTTGTTTGGACAGCGCCCTTTGGCATTGGCAAAATTGGCAACGGCAGCGCTTCTTACCGAGCTCTCCTCGCTTCCCAGCAGAAGGTTATCAAAACCAACATCCGCTTGCTGCAAGGAGTTGACTTCGACATCGACGCGGCCCACGACCCGGTTCACCTGAGAACTTGGGCAAAAATGGCTGCTAGAATTAATGCCGGAATGTGGCATTACAGGGAGGCGATTAGGTACAGCTTAAAAGCTGAAGGGTTTCAGGTAAAACTGTGCCGAGAAAATCAGCTAGAACAACTCCTTTTAGAGGGATTAGCGCAGCAAATAGCAGCCAGCGCGGTCAAAAACTGGAAGCTATTGCAGCAGCTTGCCCAGAAGGTTGATGCTCAGTTAAATGAATTAACTCTCCGAAATGTCGGAGCTGCTCTGGTTAAGGAAGAGGCTGAGTCAATTCAGCAAGAGAACCGCAGGGTAGAAGCGGATGCTGTTGCTGGTGCTCCTGATATTACTCTGTCTGAGTATCTGAAGTTGAAGGACAAGCGCTCCAAGACTCCCGGCGAACTCAATCAAGAGCGCAAGTACCAACTGCAAGAGACTTATGGTGTGTCGGTGACGCCTGAGCTGAAATTGAAGGACGACGACGGCTGGCTGCCTCAAATTCGCCTGCATTACTATTTGACCCATGACCCAGAGTTTGTCAGGAAACGAGATAAAAATCACTTGGCGGGGCATCAAGAAAGGGGTCAAGGGAAGGTTTGCCCGCAAGATTTGCGCTTCCTGAAAGCTTCTGTGGAAGCTCTCAAGAAGTTGGGGCTGATGGAGTTCTTTGACTCAGACAGGGAGTATCGAGGGACTGACCCGGAGGTGATAGCCTTTGCTCAAAGGGTCAAGCAGTATTCTGCGGACATGAAGGATTTTCTGGGTATCAACGTCCACCCTAATGCCCAGCCAATGGAGGTGGTTCAGTACGTTTTGAAGCGGAAGCTGGGCTTTACCCTGCGACTGGTTCGCCAAGAAAGGTCGGAGGAACGAGATGCTTTGGGCAAGTCCAAGCGCATTCGAGTTTATCAGTTCCAGTTCCCCAACGACGGCAGGTCGGCGATTTTTGCAGCTTGGCAGCAGCGGGATGAGAAGGCTATCTCTTTGGTAGAAGCCGTGGCTCCCTGTTTGGAAGGGGTTCCTGGCGGCACAGGGTCGGATAAAGATATGAAGATATCGGGGGGGGTGCCACCAAGTGATGAAGCTGCGAACGCAGGACACTCATTGAAAGTGGGCGCGCTAGTGCGGTTTGTTGGTGAGGTTCAAAAATATGTGGTTAAAGCTGTCTCAGGCGCTCGAGTGATGGTGCAATCGTTGCTTTCGGGTGCGATCGTCCACACTTGCGATCGCCGCTTAGAGCTGGCGGATGGAGGAGCGACGTGAGAACGCTGCCAAAAAATGCGATTCGTTTAGTCCAGTGCGACCTGAAAAACGTGAGTTCGACGCGGGAGTTCGCAACTAGAAACATAGACAGACTCGTTCCTCGCTAGTGTTGTCACTCACGAGGGCAACAGTTTATTGTTCGCAACTCGCCAATCTTCGCTCACTGTTGGAGCCGGAGAGAGTGCGCTAACAACCAACTGAGTAAAATTGCTTAGGTGCGATCGACGCTCGCGCAACACAGTAATGGAAAAAGATGGAAAGCAAGTCACAAATGTAATTGGACTTTGGGCAAAGAGAGAATTTCCCTCTTCGTGATGTTGTAGCGCGAATAAAGCTGGTTGGACTGAGATTTTGCACCATTCTCAATTAGATAAATCTCAGGAGAGAGGCGATCGCGCTGGCTGCAAATTGGAGGCTGTCATGCGTCCCGATCGCCCGCATTGAGTGTACGATAGATCGCCATGATGCCATATAAACTAACAGTTTGCTTGACTTATATTACGACGTATAAAGTGAAATCATACCAGAGAAACGCGCTCGATAGACGAATAAATTTCCTGACATCGCTGTTGACACGATCTGCTTATCAAACCTCAATTAGTTTTGCGATTATTAATCGCAAAATTATCGCTTTTTGTCCTAACTCCAATAGAGTTTCCAACTGACTTTGACTGTTTTTCCTTTCTGGTTTATCCAAGCAGGCGCTTTGCCTCCGGGAACGTCGCAGTCCCTTTCGCATTCCTTGGGACATTACGGCAGCGCAGGTCGGCCCAAGCAATTGTGGAGCCAGTTGATTGTCTGGGCGATCGTCTGGGGAGCCTGATTAATGTCGCTCATCGGCGCACCCCCAAGCGATATGAGAGGAATGGGGCGATGCCTGTTTTGACATCTTCCAAGTCCCTGCGAGGGTTACCGAGAAGTTTTTGCTAAAAATTCGGCAATTTGTATTGGCAAATCTCCTAATTTTGCTAGAGTTAAGTAGCACTTACTCTTACCTCCTCAGCCAAAAAGCTTTATTTTGCTGGCGCAGGTTATCTCTCATTAACAAACCTCCTTTTTTACCTCAACTATTCACCCAGAGTAAATCTAGATTCACCTAGAGTAAATTAAAGTAACAAATCTTAATGCTGATCTACGAAGCCTTCAACGATACCTTGAAACGCTATAACATCAGTGGCAAAGCTTTAGCTCAAGTTGCTGGAGTCAGCGAGAGTCTCGTGTCGCAGTTTCGATGGGGCGAAAAGGGCATAACGGACGAGATGCTCGACAACCTGCTCTTGGCGATACAGAAGATTGCGCCTGGGTCGCGCAGGTATTTTTGTTCGCTTGTAGCTGGGGAGCCAATAGAAACAGCAGGCTGGGAGAATGTGCTTTCTGAGATTTCTGCTGAGGAGATTCCTGAATTGTTGATGGCGATCGCGCGTTGCTGGAAATCAGTTGACCATCCATCGATTTATGTAACAAGTGCGTTGATGCAGCTCCCTCGCTAGAATGGTAGCAATCTAAGATAGATGTAGCGCCAAACTTTTAATAATTTTATGCCTGCAAAATTCACATTTAATGCGATCTGGAATTAATTTCACTACTTAGGAATGAAAATTTAATAACTTTAGCGTCTGCTAAATAGTCGGAACTGCACGATAATTCCATTTGGGTAGGTAC
>NZ_JAUBTR010000193.1:0-1632 GCF_036705045.1 Microcoleus sp. BR0-C5 | reverse complement strand
GGCACAGATATTTTTCCTACAGTGAAGGTATGAAAATCCTTAGTCATCAAAGCCAGAACTGCGGAATGTGGGTTATAAAGGCGGGCCCAGCTCGAAAAATTGCCCAATTCAGACAACCTTTGTACAAAACCCGCTGGCAATGCAAAGCGAAAATATTAAATGTGAGTGCGATCAACCGGGGGCGACGGGAAAAGTGCGATCGACGGCGCGCGCGATCGCCCACAAGCAATCTCAACTAACAAGCCAATTCCTCTCTCCCAGAACGCAATCACACTATACCATTGCTGAGAAATCTCACTCCCATGTGTCGATCGTACTCACACAGCCGCACCATTTTGTGCTAAGAACTACTACTTGTGACAACATCGACACAGCAGTTTATATTTGGAGAGTAATTGATGTCAGGTAGCGAAGTTCGTGCAGACTTTTGGATGAGCGAGTACATTACCCCTTGGGATATTTACGTTCACGGCGTCATCGCGGTGCTCGCTTACAAGAAAACTGCCTATCAAGAAATGTACGTAGTTCAGACCGGTACTTACGGCAAAGGCTTAGTTTTAGACGGTAAGTGGCAATCTTGTACAGGCGACGAGTTTCTGTACCACGAACCCCTGGTACACCCAGCCATGATTTGTCACGGTTCACCCAAAAAAGTCCTCGTTCTCGGCGGCGGAGAAGGAGCTACAATTAGAGAAGTGCTGCGCTGGAAAACAGTTGAAAAAGTCGTGATGATCGACATTGACGGCGAAGTAGTAGAAGCTTGCCGCGAACACCTGCCCGAAATGCACCAAAACGCCTTTGATGACCCCCGCTGCGAAGTAGTAATCGGCGATGCTTTGGACTATTTAGATAAAACTGACAATGATTGGGATATAGTCATTTCTGACTTGTCCGATCCCATTGAAGAAGGCCCATCTTTCCAGTTGTTTACCAAGGAGTATTTTGAGAAAGTTCGCAGCGTAATGTCACCTAACGGATATTTCGTAGTGCAAGCGGGCCCCGTTTCTCCTGCAGAAATGAAAATGCACGCTCGCATTGTAAATACCCTGAAATCTGTTTTCTCCAACGTTCAATCCTGCACCAGCTTTATTTCTACTTATGGAGCTCCTTGGGGTTTTGCCGTAGCTTCTAATCAAGAAATAAATACGCGGCCAGATCCCGAAGCTACTGACAAATTACTCGCCGAGAAAACAACTGGCGGGTTGCGGATGTTCGACGGAATTACACTGTTGGGGTTGATGCAAGTTCCCGGTCACTTGCGCCAGGTAATCGCCGCTGAAACCGAAGTTTACACTATGGCAGCACCGCCTAAGTTTTTCGGGAAAGGCTCTGTCAGTCAGTGAAGTTAAATTGAAAGAGAAAACTCGTTGGGAGTAACTGAGATGAGCAATTTAATTCGCATAGTCGCTGCAATTTTTGTTCCCCCTCTGGGCGTATTTATGACTGTCGGCATCGGCAGAGATTTTTGGATCAACCTGGTTCTAAGCTGTTTTTTCTTGTTTCCGGGTACGATCCACGCCATTTGGGTGATTGCCAAGAACGATCGAGGTTAATCTCCTGTAGATACTGTCTTGACCTGTCAAGGGGTAGCAGTCAAATAATTGGGGTCGAAAGGCTTTTGGGACTTTAAAA